>CAJTYK010000035.1 GCA_910584285.1 uncultured Oscillospiraceae bacterium | reverse complement strand
TATTGTCTGGCGTAAAATTTTACACCTCCACCGTTAATTCCGGGATAGGCTCTAAATATATCACATTCTCGCACAACAATCCACCCTCTCCAATATGGACCGTGTATAAGTACATCAATGACGGGGTATTTCTGCGAGTGATCAATAAAAGTTTGCCGATGGGCGGAAAGAGAAAGACGGAGTACAAGAAAGTGCAGGCGGCGAGGGTGCCGAAGGGGGATAGCATCGAGGAAAGGCCGGAGGAAGTGGCGACACGGGAAGAGCCGTTTCACTGGGAAATGGATTCTGTGCTGTCTGCCAAGGAGGGCAACAGCAACAAGCGCTTCCTGACCATGACCGAGCGGAAATCGCGGGCGGACCTCATGTTTCTTATGCCAGACGGGACAATGGCAAGCGTGGTGGCCGTCCTGGATATGCTGGAAAAGAAGCTGGGGAGCGTAAATTTCCGGCGGATATTCCAGACAATCACCGTGGACAACGGCAGCGAGTTCCAGGACTGGGAGGGCATGACGCGGGCCGTAGCCGGGGACCGGACACATATACTACTGCCATCCGTACAGCGCATTTGAACGAGGGAGCAACGAGAACGGCAACCGCATGATTCGGCGGAGGGTGCCGAAGGGGACCGACTTCACCAGGATAACAGAGGCCGATACGCTGGAGGTCCAGCGGTGGATAAATGAATACCCGCGCGGCATCCTTGGGGGAAGGTGTGCCGGGCGGGTGCTGATGGAGCTTGCCCAAGAGGCGGGCATTAAGGGGCTTGAACTACTTTTGTAAATAATGCACACAAAAACAATTTTAGAATTTTCTGCATTTAACCCTTGACATTTTCCAAAAAGCTCTTGCATTTCCGGGAAACACGTGATAGAATATCTCGGATTCCGCACGGGAGCGGATCTTTCACCCGGTGCCTTCCCCGGAAGGCGGGTGGAAGGGATGAGGCCCCCGGAGGTACAAAACCAATTTTAGGAGGAACAAACAATGGCAGTCGTATCTATGAAGCAGCTTTTGGAGGCCGGCGTGCACTTCGGCCACCAGACCCGCCGGTGGAACCCCAAGATGGCCACCTATATCTACACCGAGCGCAACGGCATCTATATCATCGATCTCCAGAAGACGGTGAAGAAGCTGGAGGAGGCCTACAGCTTTGTGAAGGAGCTGGCGGGCAACGGCCAGTCCCTGCTGTTCGTGGGCACCAAGAAGCAGGCTCAGGAGGCCATCAAGGAGGAGGCCGGCCGCTGCGGGATGTACTATGTCAACGCCCGCTGGCTGGGCGGCATGATGACCAACTTCAAGACCATGCGTACCCGGGTGGACCGTCTGAATCAGCTCAAGAAGTGGCAGGAGGACGGCACCTTCGACCGGCTTCCCAAGAAGGAAGTCATGAAGCTGATGGGCGAGATCTTCAAGCTGGAGAAGTACCTGGGCGGTGTGGTGGAGATGAAGAAGCTCCCCGGCGCCTTGTTCGTGGTTGACCCCCGTAAGGAGCGCAACGCCATCAACGAGGCCCGCAAGCTGAACATCCCCATCGTGGCCATCGTGGACACCAACTGCGACCCCGACGAGATTGACTACGTGATCCCCGGCAACGACGACGCCATTCGCGCCATCAAGCTGATCTCCTCCGTCATGGCTAACGCCGTGCAGGAGGGGCGCCAGGGCCAGGACGCCGCTCCCGCCGCTGAGGCTGAGGCCCCCGCCGCCGAGGAGTAATTTCACGCAGCATTTTGTGTAGGGCGCGACGACTCGGCGCGCCGCACACCGCATTCGCATCCGGGAAAGCGGCGTGCCGGGGTCGTCACGCCCTACATCGGTAACCATACACCATATCAATTTGGAGGTAATATACTATGGCAATTTCCGCAAAAGACGTGCAGAAGCTGCGCGAGATGACCGGCGTGGGCATGATGGACTGCAAGAAGGCCCTCACCGAGGCCGACGGCGACTTTGACAAGGCCATCGAGTGGCTGCGGGAGAAGGGCCTGGCCGCCTCCCAGAAGAAGGCTGGCCGCATCGCCGCCGAGGGCATGGCCTATGCCGCCGTCATTGACGGCGCGGGCGTGGTGGTCGAGGTCAACGCCGAGACCGACTTCGTGGCCAAGAACGAGAAGTTCGTGGACTTCGTGAAGGGCGTAGCCGCCACTGTGGCCGCCTGTGCCCCTGCCGATATGGACGCCCTGATGGAGTGCAAGTACAACGGCACCGATCTCACCGTCACCCAGCAGCAGCAGGAGATGGTGCTGGTCATCGGTGAGAACATCAAGGTGCGCCGGTTCCACCGCTTCGCGGACGGCGTGTCTGTGCCCTATATCCATGCCGGCGGCAAAATCGGCGTGCTGGTGAACCTGGCCGTGGAGGGCGGCATCGACGCCACCGAGATCGGCAAGGATCTGGCCATGCAGATCGCCGCTCTGAATCCCCGTTTCCTGGACAAGTCCCAGGTCACCCAGGACGTGCTGGACGAGGAGAAGAAGATCCTGCTGGCCCAGATGGACAACGACCCCAAGATGGCCGCCAAGCCCGCCCAGGTGAAGGAGAAGATCGTGGCAGGCAAGCTCAACAAGTTTTACGCCGAGAACTGCCTGCTCCAGCAGGCCTTCGTGAAGGACAGCGAGGTCACCGTGGAGCAGTATGTGGCCGCCGCTGCCAAGAAGCTGGGCGGTTCTGTCACCCTGAAGGATGCCGTGCGCTTCGAGCGGGGCGAGGGCATTGAGAAGAAGCAGGAAAATTTTGCCGAGGAGATCGCGAAGCTGGCGAAGTAAGGACCAGTGTTCTCATCTCCCTAATCTTGAATAGCTTTCACCTCAAATAACACTCCTAAAGAGGGCTCAGGAATTCACGTTCCCGAGCCCTCTTTTGTTCCCCCACTTCTCTCCTCCGGGGCACCGGATTAATGAGGGCTTCCCGAATGGGAGCCCTTTTATAGAAACGGATTACGCAAAGGGGGCGCCAACATGGCGGCCACCTTTCTATGTACCAGAGCGAGTCGTCGTAGCACACTGAAGATCCTTCCCCTCCTGGATTGACCCTTCCCCGCCTTTCCGCTATAATTGGCCTATACACGCAAATGCAGGTGAACCCTCCGCAAACCATTTTTCAGTTAAAAAATACGATGGCCATCATCTGTAATAAAAGGGGGAAAATGCCATGCCGAGCAATTTTACCGAAATCGAGCGAAAATTTTTGATTGACTCATTTCCCTCCAACCTGCCATTCAAGCGGAGCTATCAGGTGTATCAAGCCTATCTCTCTTTAGAACCGGAGGTTAGAATCCGCCGCTATGTGAAGGACGGGCTGGATGCTGCTTATCTTCTCACCATCAAATCTGGGGATGGCTTGGTTAGGCGTGAGGTGGAGTTTGAGATTTCCCGGGAGCAGTTTTATGCCCTTGCGGAAATGATATCTGCCCCCTTTATCTCAAAAGACTTCCGCGTCTATCAGCTGCCAAACGGCTTGGAGCTGGAGTGTTCCCTGGTGGATGGGGGGACGCGCTCTGAATTCATGTACGCGGAGGTAGAGTTTCCGAGCGAAGATGCCGCTGCCCAATTCGCCCCGCCCCCATTCCTGAAACAGGAAATCACCGAAAGCCCCACATATCGGATGAAAAATTATTGGCAAAGCACACGATAAACGTAAAACGTATTTTGTAAAGGGGCCACCAAAGCGGCGGCCCCTTCACGATGAAGCGTATACGCCACACAGAGCACTTCGTTGTCAGTATGGCAGCAATAAGCGATTTAGGTAACCTACAGGAGGGGCTTCGCCATAGAAAGCAGTTGCAATGCGGCATCTATGGTGATAAAATAGACTGTCTATAAGCATACCCGGATCAACAGGAAGAAGCTGGCTCCGCCGCGCCCCTCCCGGCAGGGAGTTCGAGCGGCGGGGTGGGGATAATGAGGTGCAGCGATTTGTACTTAAAAGCGCTTGAAATACAGGGATTCAAATCCTTCCCTGACAAAACAGTTCTGGCTTTCGGCTCGGACATCACAGCGGTGGTGGGGCCCAATGGCTCGGGCAAGTCCAACATCGCGGACGCCATCCGCTGGGTCATGGGGGAGCAATCCACCCGCACCCTTCGGGGCAGCAAGATGGAGGACGTCATCTTCAACGGCACGGAAAAGCGCAAGGGCCTGGGGTTTGCCGAGGTCACCCTGGTGCTGGACAATACGGAGCACATCTTCCCGCTGGAGGAGACGGAGGTGGCGGTGACCCGCCGGTACTACCGCTCCGGGGAGAGTGAATACTATATCAACCGCCGGGCCTGCCGCCTGAAGGACATCAACGAGCTGTTCATGGACACCGGCCTGGGCCGGGAGGGTTACTCCATCATCGGCCAGGGGCGCATCGACGAAATTTTGTCCGTCAAGAGCGCCGACCGCCGGGAGGTTTTTGAGGAGGCGGCGGGCATCTCCCGCTTCCGCCACCGCAAGGAGGAGGCGGAGCGCAAGCTGGAGCGCACCGACGAGAACCTGGTGCGGATCAACGACAAGATCGGCGAGCTGGAGCTCCAGGTGGAGCCCCTGCGGGTGCAGGCGGAGAAAACGAAGAAATACAACGTCCTCCGGGACGAGCTGAAGGGGCTGGAGATCTCCGTCTGGCTGGAGACGCTGGAGCGCCTCCGGGCCAACAGCCTGAAGGTGAAGGCGGACTGCGAGGCCGCCGTCCGCCAGCGGGACGAGGCCAAGGCCGCGATGGAGGAGCTGTACACCCGGCGGGACACCCTTGCCGACCGGATGCGGGACAAGGATATTGAGGCGGAGTCCCTGCGGGAAAAGCAGTCCGGCCTGGACGAGCAGGTGCACGCCTGTGAGAACAGCATCGCTCTGCTGAAAAATGACATCAAGAACAACAGCGCCAACGCCCAGCGCATCCGGCAGGAGCTGGAGCAGCAGGAGGGCCGGGCCGGTTCCCTGGCCGCCCAGATCGCCGACGGCAAGGGACGGCTGGAGCGGATCGAGGAGAACATGGCCGCCTGCCGGGAACAGATCGACACGCTGAACCGGCGCGCCCAGGAGATGCTGGGCTCTGCGGGCAGCCTAAACGAGGAGCTGGAGCGGCTTCAGGAGCGGGAACGGCTGGAGACCGCCTCCGCCGGAGAGGCCCGGGAGCTGCTGTCCGCCCTGGCCGCCGCTGCCCAGGAGCTGTATGACCGGGAGGAGAAGCTGGGCCAGGAGCTTCAAGAGCAGGAGGACAAGGCGGCCCAGGCCCGGGAGTCGCTGAGCGCCACCCGGAAGGAGCTGGACAAGGTCACCGAGGATCGGGACGCAGCTAAGAACGTGATCAGCGGCTACCAGATGCGCCTCCAGTCCCGGCAGCGGAAGCTGGACGGGGCCCAGGAGAAGCACCGCCGCCTCCAGATGGACGAGAACAATTTGAACGCTCGGATTAAAATGCTGGCCGAGATGGAAAAGCTGTATGAGGGCTACTCCAAGGCGGTGAAGCTGGTGATGGGCGAGGCCGAGCGGGGCGGCCTGCGGGGCGTGCGCGGCCCGGTGGCTGGTCTGCTCCACGTGCCCGATCCCTATGCCGTGGCCATCGAGATCGCCCTGGGCGGTGCCATGCAGAATCTGGTGGTGGAGCGGGACGAGGACGGCAAGAACGCCATCAACTACCTGAAGCGGCGGGACGGGGGCCGCGCCACCTTCCTGCCCATGAACACCATCCGGCCCGCCGACTTCCGGGACAGAGCCGTGGAGCATGAGGACGGCTTTGTGGGTATGGGGGACGCGCTGATCTCCTTTGCGCCGGAGTACGCCAATATCTTCTCCAACCTGCTGGGCCGGGTGGTCATCGCCCGGGATATGGACAGCGCCATGGCCATGGCCCGGAAGTTTGGCCACCGGTTCCGCATCGTGACGTTGGACGGACAGGTGCTCAATGCCGGCGGCTCCATGACCGGCGGCTCGGTGTCCCGCTCGGCAGGGATTTTGAGCCGGGCCAACGAGCTGGAGCGGCTCAACCAGCAGAAGGACGGCCTGGCCTCCGACCTCAAAACCGCCGGGGATGAGCTGGCCCAGGCCCAACGGGAGGTCACCGCCGCCCAGTACGAGCTGGATGCCGCCGCCGCCCAGCTCCGGGAGGCGGAGGACGCGGTGCTGAAATATTCCGAGCGGGCGGACAGCGCCCAGGTTCAGCTGGGGGACGTGGAGCTGCGCCGCCAGACCCTGTCAACGGAGCGGGAGCAGGTGCGCCGCCGCATGGAGGAGAACACCGCCAATACCGCCCAGGCCAAGGCCCGGATCGAGGCGCTGGAGGGCTCCGCCGCCGCCCTGCGGGCGGAGGGCGAGGCCAAGGCCCAGGGCCGCACCGCCCTACAGGACAAGGTGGCGGCGCTGAACGAGGAGTCCGCCCAGTGCAGCGCCAAGCTGGCGGGGCTGGAGGGCGAGCAGTCTGCCCTGCGGCAGAGCGTGGGCGAGCTGGAGCGCCTGCGGGACGATCTCAGCGGCGACACCGCCAGCCGCACCGCCATGATCGGTCAGTTTGAGGAGCAGAACGGCTATCTGACCCGGCGGATCGAGGAGGAAAAGGGCCGGTTACAGGCCCTCCAGGCCGCCAGCCGGGACGGGAACGCCGCTGTCCGGCGGCTCAACGAGGAGAAGCTGGCCCTGGAGGGGGAGCGGAACCAGGCCGACCGGCAGATCCGGGACAGGAACGATGAGCTGGTTCGGATGGAGGGCGAGGTGTCCGCTCTGGAGAACAAGGCGGCCGCCGCCGCTATGGAGGAGAGCCAGATCCTGGACAAGCTGTGGGAGAGCTACGAGCTGTCCCACGAGGCGGCCCGGGCCCAGCGGGTGGAGCTGGAGTCCGTCCCCAAGGCCCAGCGGCGCATTGGGGAGCTGAAAAAGTCCATCTCTGCCCTGGGCAGCATCAACCCGGACGCGGTGGAGGAGTTCCAGCGGGTGAACGAACGGTACACCTACTTCACCGATCAGCGGGACGACGTGGCCAAGGCCAAAAAGGAATTGCAGGATATCATCGCCCAGATCGTGGGCGAGATGACGGGCATCTTCCAGGAGCAGTTCGCCCTGATCAACGAGGGCTTCCGGCAGGCGTTCACCGACCTGTTCGGCGGAGGCAAGGCCAACCTGGAGCTGGAGGATCCGGACGACGTGCTCAACTGCGGCATCGAGATCAGGGCCCAGCCCCCGGGTAAGACGGTGCAGAACATGAGCGCCCTATCCGGCGGGGAGCGGGCACTGATCGCCATCGCGCTGTACTTCGCCATTTTGAAGGTGCGGCCCACCCCCTTCTGCGTCATGGACGAGATCGAGGCGGCGCTGGACGAGTCCAACGTGGTGCGCTACGCCCGGTATCTCCGGCGGATCAGCGACAAGACCCAGTTCATCGTCATCACCCACCGCCGGGGCACCATGGAGGAGGCCGACGTGCTCTATGGCGTCACCATGCAGGAGAAGGGCGTGTCGAGGATGCTCACCATCAATTTGAACGACGTGGAAAAAGAGCTGAACATCAAATAAAGGAGAGATCATCCTATGAGTAAGATCAGGAAGTGCGCCAGCTGCGGCGCGGAGATGGACTTTTTGGGTGAGGAGCAGATCCAGCTTGGGCAGGCGGGCGTTGTCCTGGGACGCTTGTCCAACCTGTTGTCCGGTTCCCTGGAGGTGGAGATCTGGGCGTGCCCTGCCTGCGGAAAGATTGAGTTCTACCGTCAGGGCAGCTCCGAGACCTGGCGGGAGGAGGGGCATATGCCCCAGGTGATCTGCTGCAAGTGCGGGACGAAGCACGACCTGGACGATCCAAAATGCCCCGGCTGCGGCCTGAAGAATCCGAATTATTCATAAAATAGAGGAAGATTTAAATGGGCTTTTTTGATAAGATTAAAAAGATAGGGATTTTCAACGGCTTCTCCCAGCTGGACGACGACTTCTACGAGGAGCTGGAGGAGTCCCTGGTGATGGCCGATTTAGGCGCGGAAACCACCCTGGAGGCGGTGGAGGAGCTGAAACGCCGCTGCAAGGCGGAGAAGATCAAGGACATTGAGGGCGCCCGCCAGTGTATGCGGAACATTTTAGCGGAATACCTCACCACCGGCGAGCTGTCGGTGGATATGTCCAGCACCCCCGCCATCGTGCTGTTCATCGGGGTGAACGGCGTGGGCAAAACCACCTCCATTGGCAAGCTGGCCGCCCGGTGGAAGCGGGAGGGCAAAAAGGTGCTGCTGTGCGCCGGGGACACCTTCCGGGCCGCCGCCGCGGAGCAGCTCACCATCTGGGCCGACCGGGCCGGGGTGGACATCATCAAGCAGCACGAGGGAGCGGATCCCGCCGCCGTGGTGTACGACGCGCTGTCCGCCGCCAAGGCCCGCCACGCAGACGTGGTGCTGGTGGACACCGCCGGGCGTCTGCAAAACAAGGCCAACCTGATGAACGAGCTGAACAAGATCTCCCGGGTCATCGACCGGGAGTGCCTCAATTCCAGCCGGGAGACCCTGCTGGTGCTGGACGCCACCACCGGACAGAACGGGCTGATCCAGGCCAAGGAGTTCTCCAAGGCGGCGGGTGTGTCCGGCATCGTGCTCACCAAGTTGGACGGCACCGCCAAGGGGGGCATTGTCATCGCTATCGCCAAGGAGCTGGGCGTGCCCGTCAAATTCGCCGGGGTGGGCGAGGGCGTGGACGACCTTCAGCCCTTTGACGCGGCGGAGTTCACCCAGGCGCTGCTGTAAACGGAGGAGAGCGCCATGGACTGCCCGTTCTGTGGGAAGGAACTGAAAGAGGGGCTGATCCCGGCCAGGGACAGGCTTCAGTGGAGGGACAAAAATTTTACGGAAAGAGTTTTCCTGAGCAGTTGGACGCAGGAAGCAAAAGCGTTTTACTGCCCCGACTGCCGCCAGATCATCCTGCCCGTGCCGGAGAGGGCGGAGGGCGTGCTCGATACCATGGAGCGCAAGCTAAGCGCCATGGGCGATAAAATCGAGGCGGTGCAGAAGCGGTGGGAAACCCAGCGCAGCCAGACAAAGGAGCAGAAGAAAAAGAAAGAATTTGGGTCAAAAGACCCGTGGGAGTTGTAGAAAAATGAAACTGGTACTGGCGAGCAAAAATCAGAAAAAGCTGAAGGAAATGAACGAGATCCTGTCCGGCATGGGGGTGGAGGTGTGCCTCCAGTCCGACGTGGGCATCGACATCGACGTGGAGGAGACGGGGACGACCTTTGAGGAGAACTCCCTGCTGAAGGCCAAGGCGGTGATGGAGGCCAGCGGCCTGCCCGCCATCGCGGACGACTCCGGTTTGTGTGTGGACGCGCTGAACGGTGCCCCCGGCGTGTACTCCGCCCGGTATGGCGGCGAGGGGCTGGACGATGCGGGGCGCTACCGGATGCTGCTGGCCAATATGCCCCGGGGGGCGGCCCGGACGGCCAAATTCGTGTCGGTGATCACCTGCTGCTTCCCCGGTGGGGACGTGCTCACCGCCCGAGGGGAGTGCCCCGGCACCATCGCCTTCGCCCCCATGGGGGAGGGCGGCTTCGGGTACGACCCGGTGTTCTTCCTGCCCAAGCTGAAAAAGACCTTCGCCCAGCTCTCCCCCGAGGAGAAGAACGCCATCTCCCACCGGGGGCTGGCGCTGGCGGCGTTCCAGAAGAAGCTGGAGGAATACCTGAAGTGACAGGATTCGACGGAAAGGAGTGCCGTAGATGAAGCACACAGGGGTCTGCCCCAAGTGCGGTGGACGGGAAATTGTTGTGATGCGGGGAAACCTGAACGATGGTTCGGATCCCCGGGTGCGGATTAAGGGCCTGCTGTCCAGCAAGCCTCAGTATTTCGTGCCGGTAAACCGCTATCTGTGCTGCGCCTGCGGCTATCTGGAGAGCTGGGTGAATCCGGAGGAATTCGTGCGCTCCGGCGGCAAGGAATACTGGGAGAAGTGGGAGAAGCAGATGAGCGCGCTGGAGGGCGAGCAGGCGGCCCGGCGGGAGTCCGCCGAGGAAAAGCGGAACAACACCAGGAGGAATGACCCATGGGATTGACCGGCAAGCAGCGGGCCCAGCTGAGAGGGCTGGCCAACGACATTGACACCATCGTCCACATCGGCAAGGACGGCGTGGGCGAGAACCTGATCAAGCAGGCGGACGACGCCCTGGAGGCCCGGGAGCTCATCAAGGGCAAGGTGCTGGAGAACAGCCCCCTATCCCCCCGAGAGGGAGCGGAGGAGCTGGCCCGCGCCACCCGGAGCGAGGTGGTACAGGTCATCGGCACGAAATTCGTGCTCTACCGGGAGACCCACGGCAAGCCCAGAGAAAAGCGGATCAAGCTGGTAAAATAGGGCGGAACGCCGAGAATAGCGAATTAAGCTGGTAAAACAGGCGTACCCACATCTTTTGGAGAGGGTGGTTCCCATGAAAATCGGCATCTATGGCGGCAGCTTCAATCCCCCCCACCTGGGGCATCTGGCGGCAGCCCGGGCCGCCGCGACGGCGCTGGGGCTGGATAAGCTGGTTTTTGTTCCCGCGGGCCTGCCTCCCCACAAGGAGCTGCCTGCCGGCAGCCCCACCGGGTCGCAGCGGTTCACCATGACGCAGATCGCCGCCGACCAGCTTCTGCTGCCGGAGGTGACGGAGGTCTGGGACGTGGAGCTGCACCGGGAGGGCAAGAGCTACACCGCCGACACCCTAAAGGAGGCCTCCCGGCGCTGGCCCGATGGGGAGCTGTGGCTGCTGATTGGGACGGATATGTTCCTCACCCTCCACCAGTGGCACGAGCCGGAGCGGATCCTCGCCATGGCGGGCGTGTGCGCCTTCGGTAGAACCGAGGCGGACAGCGAGGCGGTGTTTGCCCCCCAGCGGGACTATCTGTCCAAAACCTACGGGGCCAGGATTGCCACCATCTCCATTCCCGGGCTGGTGGATATCTCGTCCACCCGGCTGCGGTCAGAACTGGCCGCGGGGGCGGGCCGGGAATTTTTGCCGGAAGCGGTGTACGGCTACATTTTGCGGGAAAAACTATATGGGACAAATGCCGATCTGAAGCACCTCACCCTGGAGGATCTGCGCTGCGTGTCCTACTCCATGGTATATGCCAAGCGGCTGGCCCACATCCGGGGCTGCGAGGAGGAGGCGGCGCGGCTGGCCCTCCGCTGGGGGGCGGATGAGGATCGGATGCGCCGGGCGGCCATCCTCCACGACTGCACCAAATACCTCAGCCACGAGGAGCATCTGGCCATCTGCGACCAATACGGGATCGCCCTGGATCCGCTGGAGCGGGCCACCGACAAGCTGCTCCACGCCAAGAGCGGCGCGGCCCTGGCCAAATATATGTTTGGCCAGGACGATATCTATGACGCCATCTTCTACCACACCACTGCCCGGGCGGGCATGAGTTTGGAGGAGAAGCTGCTATACATCGCCGACTATATGGAGCCCAACCGGGACTTCCCGGAGGTGGGAGAGCTGCGCCGGTTGGCCTACAGCGACCTGGACGGAGCGGTGGGCATGGGCGCGTCGCTGTCCATGCAGGAGATGGTTCAGCGGGGCAAGGAGCTCCACCACGACACCCTGGGGGCCTATGAATTTTATCGGAAAGGGACTTGAAGCATGAGCGACTACGGCAACAGGCCAAACGGTGCGGCTCCGGATCCGTCCGGGCCGGGCAAGCGGCTGGAGCGCGGGGCCGAGCCCCCGCTGGGCCCGGAGGAGGCCAAACGCCGGCGGGAACGGCGGATCATGATCATCATGATCGTGCTGGCGGCGGTGATGGTGATCGCGGCGGTGGGTATGCTGCTGTACAACCGCTGGTTCAAAAAGCCCTCCCTTCCGCCGGGGCCGGTGAGCTCCGGGGATCCCGCCACCTCCCTCCAGCCCGGGGAGACCCCCGGACCCACGCTGGACATCGACGCCATCCAGCCCAAGGTGGGCGGGGAGCGCAAGAGCGACAGCATCTACACCTTCCTGGTGTTTGGCACGGACGTGGCCTCCGGCTTGACGGATACCATGATGGTGGTGACCTATGACGTGGCCAACCAGCGGGCCGCCGTCATGTCCCTGCCCCGGGACACGCTGATCAACGTGCGGCGGTGGAACAAGAGCCTGAACGCCGTGTATAGCTCCTACAAAGACCCTGCCCAGGGGGTGGAGGCGCTGAAAAGCGAGGTGTCCGAGCTGGTGGGCTTCACCCCGGACTACTACGTGAAGATCGACTGGGAGCTGGTGGGTGAGATGGTGGAGGCCATCGGCGGCGTCTGGTTCGACGTCCCCCGGGATATGCACTATGACGACCCCTATCAGGATCTGCACATCCACCAGGACAAGGGCTACCGCAAGCTGACCGGGGACGACGCCATGCAGATCGTCCGGTTCCGGCACAGCAACGATGGAAACGCCATCAGCGATATCACCCGGCTGAAGATCCAGCACGATTTCCTGAAGGCGGTGCTGAAGCAGACGCTCCAAATCCAGAACATGACGAAGATCACCCAGCTGGCCGACCTGTTCGGCCGCCGGGTGGAGAGCGATTTGCAGGTGGAGAACATCCTGTGGTTCGGCTCCCAGGCGGTGTTCGGCGGGCTGGGCGTGGACGATGTGGAGTTCTTTACCATGCCGTTTTATGGGGCGTCCAACGACAGGAATGCGCGGTATCGCGGCAGGGTGTACCCCAACCAGACGGAGCTGCTAAAGGTCATCAACGAGAAGCTCAACCCCTTTGTGGAGGAGGTCACCATCAAGCAGCTCGACCTGATCCGGGTGAGCGCCGACGGCAATACCCTGTCCTCCAGTACCGGGGTGCTGGCCGACCCCAGCGCCGGCATTCCCCCGGTTGTGAACACACCGGAGCCCACCGCCCCGCCGGAGAGTGAGCCCCCGGAGCCCACCCCACCGGCGGAGAGCGAACCCCTGCCCACTGAGCCGGCGGTGACGGAGCCGCCCTCGGCCAGCGACCCTCCGCCGGAGACGGCGCCCCCGGTGTCTACCGATCCCGGCGGCGAAAACCAGCAGGGCGAGGATGGAGCTTTTGAATGAATTTACAGATCAAAGGAGACGATCATATGCTGAACCCAAAGGAGATCATCGCCGTGGCCGTGAAGGCGCTGGACGACAAGAAGGGCAAGGATCTCAAGGTGCTGTATACCGCCGATCAGACTACTCTGGCGGACTATTTTGTCATCTGCACCGGCACGTCCAACACCCAGGTGCGGGCGCTGGCGGAGGCGGTGGAGGAATCCCTGTCCAAGGCGGGCGAGGAGCCCCACCACATCGAGGGGCACCGGGGGGGCCAGTGGACGCTGCTGGACTACTCCGCAGTGGTAGTGCACGTGTTTACCGAGGAGGGCCGGGCGTTTTACGACCTGGAGCGGCTTTGGTCGGACGCCAAGCCGGTGGACGTGTCCCCGTACCTGACGGCCCAGGGCGAGTAAGAAGGAAAGGCGTGAGCTGATATGGAAAACCAAGGGAAAAAAGTGATGCTCTCCGGCATCCAGCCCAGCGGAGAGCTGCATCTGGGCAATTACCTGGGGCCGCTGCGCCACTGGCCCGAGATGATTGATGAATACGACTGCTATTTCTTCCTGGCGGATCTGCACACCATCACTGTGCGGCAGGATCCGGCCCAGCTGCGCCGCCGGGTGCTGACGCTGCTGGCCAACTACATCGCCTGCGGGCTGGATCCGGACAAGTGCGTGCTGTTCATCCAGTCCCATGTGCCCGCCCACAGCCAATTTGCTTGGGTGTTGGACTGTTACACCATGTTCGGCGAACTGTCCCGCATGACTCAGTTCAAGGACAAGTCCGCCCGGAACGCCGACAATATCAACGCGGGGTTATTTACCTACCCGGTGCTGATGGCGGCAGATATTCTGCTCTACCAACCGGATTTTGTCCCCGTGGGGGAGGATCAGAAGCAGCACGTGGAGATCTGCCGGGACATCGCCAACCGCTTCAATGGCGTGTACGGCGACGTGCTCAAGGTGCCCGAGCCCTACATCGCCAAGGTGGGGGCCCGGATCATGAGCCTGTCCACCCCGGACAGCAAGATGAGCAAATCCCAGCCCGAGGGCTGCGTGTTCCTCATGGAGAAGCCGGAGGACATCGCCCGGAAGTTCAAGCGGGCCATCACCGATAGCGATGTTGAGCACTGTGTACGCTATGACCCGGCGGCCAAGCCCGGGGTGTCTAACCTGATGCAGATCTACGCCTCTGCCACTGGCAAGAGCTACGAGGAGATCGAGCGGGAGTTCGACGGCCAGGGCTACGGCAAGTTCAAGCCCGCCGTGGGCGAGGCGGTCATCGAGACCCTGCGGCCCATCCGGGAGGAGACGGAGCGGCTGCTGGCAGACAAGGCGTACCTGGAGGGCGTCTACCGGGCCGGGGCGGAAAAGGCGGAGTACATCGCCAACAAGACCCTGCGGAAGGTGTACAAAAAAGTGGGCTTTTTACCCCGGTGAGCGGGAGAGAGAAAGACGCTGGGTAAAGGAGCGAAATTCACTTGAATGATTTAGGGAGAATCCTTGCATCACAGGACATCTGGTATGTGCTGCTGGCGCTGCTGACGGCGGCGATCATATCCTGCGTGTTCACGCCGCTGGTCAAGGTGCTGTCCGTGAAGTATGGGGCGGTGGACGTGCCCAAGGACGGCCGCCGGATGCACGATCACCCTATCCCCCGCATGGGCGGGCTGGCCATCTTCTTCGGCTTTCTGGCGGCAGTGCTGGTGTTCGTCCCCCTGGACACCGAGAAAAAGGGGATGCTGCTGGGGGCGGTGATCATCGTGGTGCTGGGTGTGCTGGACGACAAGTATGCTCTGCCCGCCAAGCCCAAGTTCCTGGTGCAGATTGTGGCCGCCCTCATCGCTGTGATGGCGGGCAACCGCATCGAGGTGCTGTCCAACCCCAACATCTTCAGCGCCAACGAGGTGTGGCAGCTGGGCTGGCTGTCCTACCCCATCACGGTGATTTGGATCGTGGCCATCACCAACGCGGTGAACCTCATCGACGGGCTGGACGGGCTGGCCTGCGGCGTGTCCACCATCAGCTCAGCCACCATGCTCATCATCGCCCGGCAGGTCAGCGAGCAGCTGGACGTGGAGGTGATGATGGCGGCGCTGGTGGGGGCCTGTATCGGCTTCCTGCCCTATAACTTCAACCCCGCCAAGATCTTCATGGGGGATACCGGCTCCACCTTTTTGGGCTTCATCATGGCCACGGTGTCGGTGAACGGGATGTTCAAGCAGTACACCATCATCTCCTTCGTGGTGCCCTTTCTCATGCTGGGCCTGCCGATTTTCGATGTGTGCTTCGCGGTGGTGCGCCGGGTGTCCCACGGGCAGAGCCCCATGCAGCCCGACCGGGGCCACGTCCACCACCGGCTCATCGACATGGGCTTCTCCCAGAAGCAGGCGGTGGGCGTGCTGTATGTGATCTCCGCCATTTTGGGTCTGTCCGCCGTGGTGCTCACCACCGGGGGCGCCGCCCGGGCCATGCTGTTCCTGGTGGCTATGGGAGTGGCGGTGGCCGTGGCGTGGCGGGTGTTCCTGGTGGGGCCCTCCGGGGAGGGGGACGAGCCCGATGAGAAGGACGACTCAGGAGAGCAGGGGGAGGACAAGCGGGATGGATAAGCTGAAGGTGATGACGATTTTCGGCACCCGGCCCGAGGCCATCAAGATGGCCCCCCTGGTGAAGGAGCTGGAGCGCCGCCCGGAATTTGAGAGCTATTGCTGCGTCACCGCCCAGCACCGGCAGATGCTGGACACGGTACTGGACATCTTTCGGATCAAGCCGGAATTCGACCTGGACATCATGGAGGCCAAGCAGAGCCTGTCCACCATCACCTCCAAGTGCCTGCTGGGGCTGGAGAACGTATTCCAGCAGGTGCGA
Source organism: uncultured Oscillospiraceae bacterium (assembly GCA_910584285.1). Lineage (GTDB taxonomy): Bacteria > Bacillota > Clostridia > Oscillospirales > Oscillospiraceae > Enterenecus. Next base: position 4,699 of record CAJTYK010000035.1, on the reverse strand, counting down.
CCCGACCTGGTGTTGGTGCATGGGGACACCTCCACCACCTTCGCCGGTGCGCTGGCCGCCTTCTACCAGCAGATCTCCATCGGCCACGTGGAGGCCGGCCTGCGCACCTGGGACAAATACTCCCCCTTCCCGGAGGAGATGAACCGCTGTATGGTGAGCCGGCTGGCGGATCTCCACTTCTGCCCCACCGAGAGCAACCGCCGCAACCTGGCGGCAGAGGGCGTGACAAAGGGCGTGTTTGTCACCGGCAACACGGTGATCGACGCCCTGGGCACCACTGTGAGGAAGAACTTCCGGTTCACTACCGAGGAGCTGAACCGGCTGGACTACCAGGGCAAAAAGGTGGTCGTGGTCACCTGCCACCGCCGGGAAAATTACGGCGAACCCATGGAGCAGATCATGAAGGCCCTGCGGCGGCTGGCCCTTGCCTATGTGGATCAGATCGAGCTGGTGTATCCGGTGCACCTGTCCCCGGTTGTGCAGAAGGCGGCCCACGGCCATCTGGATGGGCTGAAAAATGTCCATCTGGTGGATCCCCTCACCGCCGACGAGATGCACAATCTGATGGCCCGGAGCTACCTGGTGCTCACCGACTCCGGCGGCCTCCAGGAGGAGGCCCCCGCCCTGGGCAAGCCGGTGCTTGTCCTGCGCCGGGAGACGGAGCGGCCCGAGGCGGTGGCGGCGGGGACGGTGCGCATCGCGGGCACCCGCGAGACGGATATTTTCAACCTGGCGTCGGAGCTGATTGAGTCCCCGGCGGCCTATGCCGGGATGGCCCACGCCGTCAACCCCTATGGGGACGGGACGGCCTGCCGCCGGATCGCCGACGCCATTTTGTACTACTTCGGCCGATCCAGCCGTCCGCCGGAGACATTTCAAAGCCGCTGACCGGAGGAACGCGGTGAGAAAGGGGGCCTTTGCGTGGAGGAGCGAAAGCGCACCATCCTGGCGGTGGTGATCATCCTGGTGGTGCTGGCGGCGGTGCTGTACAGCTTTTCCATGAACCTATTCGCCCCCACCCCCAAGCTGGAGCTGGCCAACCCGGACGCCACCGCCAGCCTGGATCCCAGCGGGTCGCCCAGCGGGGAGCGGGGCGGGCTGATGGTGGAGGTATCCACCCGGACGGTACAGAGCCTCATCGCCTCCCTGACCCGATACGAGAGCTACAGCCGGACGGTGGCGGTGCAGTATTTTGACGCGGGACAGCCGGTAGGCTCTGCCTCAGCCCAGATCTGGGCGGACGGCGGCTGGAGCCGGACGGACGTGACCCTGGCCTCTGGTCGGGTGGAGCACGCCATTTTAGGGGACGGCCGGCTGTGGCTGTGGTACGACCGGGAGAGCGCGGTGTATGAGGGCCCGGGGGCGGACTTGTCCGCTGATCTGATCCAGCGCCTGCCCACCTATGAGGATGTGCTGGCGCTGGACAAGGAGCGGATCACCGCCGCGGGCTATGTGGAGCGGGACGGCCTGCCCTGCGTCTTTGTGGAGGCGGCCTCCCGGTCGCTGGGCTATGTGGAGCGGTACTGGATCTCAGAAACCAGCGGCCTGCTGATGGCGGCGGAGACGGAAAAGGACGGCGAGCTGGTGTATGCCATGTCCTCCCAGCAGGTGGTCAGCCCCCTGGATCAGGCGGCGGGCATTTTTACCCTTCCAGACGGAACCCAGCTCTACGCGCCGGAGCGATGATCAACACTCCTCCTTCTCTTTGGGCTTGTCATCTCCCAGACCCAGCAGCAGCATGAGGCCCAGGGTGATCACCAGCTCCAGATTGTCCCCCTCCAGGTAGAGGAACAGGATGATCAGCACCAGCAGAATGTCGCCGGTGTCAAAGTTTTCCAGGGAAAAGTGCTTCAGCACCCCGTCCAGCAGCTGGCCCAGCCCTCCGGTGATCTCGCCCATTAGGTCGTTCTTGGGCTGGGGCCGGGGGCCGGGCTGGGACATTGGCCGGTGGGACGGCCCTGAGCTGGGGCAGCCCCGCCCCTGGCTATGGCCGCCGGAGGGCTGAGCTTGGGGCTCGGGATCCAGCAGAACAAAGTCGCTGCCGTCCAGATATTGGTTATACATGGCCGTCCTCCTCCCTGCGGCTGCTCTCCCGCTGGGCCCGGAACAGCTCCAGTCCAGAGCGGATCAGCCGGGACAACTTGGCAATCTGGATGGCCTTGTCCAGCTTGGCGTACCGCTCCTCCTTTACAAAGGGGCGCAGGGCGGTGAGCAGGGCCACGCGTTGATCGTCCGCGCCACTGTTGAACTGGCCGATGAGGCCCGCGGCGGCGGACAGCAGCTTGGGATCCAGGGAGCCAAGGCCCCCCAGCAGACTGCCCAGCCCGTCCCCGGGGCCTCCGGACGCGGAGGGCGCCGGAGGGGGTGTGGGGCTCTGCGCCTGGGCCTGCGCCTGGGGCTGTTCCTGGGGCTGGGACGGCTCCCCTGTCCCGGCGGCGGGCGGGCTGCCGCCCCCGTTCAACGACTGAGCCAGGGCCATGATCTGGGCCATAGCTTGGGGGTTGCCGAGAACGCTTTCCAGTTTTTCTTCCAGTTCGCTCATGGCTGCCCCTCTCCCTGCCGCTGTGGTTTAGATTATTTCAAGCTGTCCTTCATCTTCTGGATCAGCCGGGCCCCCTCCGGATCCCGCATGAGCTGGCGGATGGCGTCGGTGAGCTGGGCGGCGTCGCCTTTGGCGGCCCGCTCCGCGGCGGACTCCAGATCGCCGGTGGTGCGGCTCAACATGGAAAAGATCTGCTGGGTTTCCGGCGCGTCCCGGAGCTGCTCCAGCTTACCCTTGTCGCTCATGAGGCGGGCCGCCTCTTTTCCCTTGATCAGTTCGTCAAAATTCGGCATAGGACTCCCTCCAATCATTCCCAGTATATGTGCGGGGGAGGGAATGGTGAACTCCATGAAGATTTTAGTTTTTTCCGATTCCCACGGGCGGCTGAGCCTGATGCTGGACGCCGTAGAAAAGGAACAGCCCCAGCGGGTATTTTTCCTGGGGGACAATTACCGAGATGGTCAGGCTCTGGCGGACGTCTACCCCGACTTGCCCATGGATCTGGTGCAGGGAAACTGCGATTTCCACGCCGGGCCGGACGAGCTGCTGGTGGAGGCGGAGGGCGTGCGGTTTTTCCTGACCCACGGCCATCGCTTCCATGCCAAGCAGGGCACAGATCGGTTGGTGGAGGAGGGAAAGCGCCGGGGGGCGGCGGTGGTGTGCTTTGGCCACACCCACCAGGCGCTGAGCCAGCCAGAGAGCGGCGTATGGTTGCTCAACCCGGGGACGGCGGGTGGGGTGAACAACCGCTCGGGATACGCTGTGGTGACGGTACGCGGCGGGACGTTCCGGGTGGATCTGCGGTGAGCAGGATCAACTTTGAGATGCCAGCCGATTAGACGCTTAAAGCCAGAATTTTGGCTGATGTTAAGAAGAAATCGGATATCTACATATAACGGTAACGACTTGCAGCACAAGCTGTTTTCCTGAATGTAGGCGCCGGACGGCGCTGTGTGTTACGCTGTGCCCAGGACAGGGGCCCCGCGCGGCTGAAGCCTTGCCGCGGGGCCCCTGTCCTTTGTCTGAATTCAGGATGGGTTGCTGTGGGCGCTCTCTGCTAAGGGGACGAGGGCATGGCTCTTGCGCCAGAAAGAGTTACACGCCGGGGAGATCACCAGGAAGGAATACTTTGAATGGAAACTCAACTGGCCGATGGCCAGACGATCAGTCGGGAGGTTACGGCGGCGGAGCAAGATCGGACTGTGATAGAAGCCCCCCGGCTGCTCAGCGGCCAGGTGATAGACGAGACGTTTTTCCAGCGGGCGCTGGACGCGCTTTCCGGGACAGTGGACGGCATGGAGTTGGGGCAAATTACCACGCCCGACAACAATTTTGTTATCACAGGGCCCGACGCCTACTTTTACCTGGTGGATCCCACCTATTATGGGGCCTATCATCTGTTGAGCATGAAGGACAGCTATCTCCACCGCCTGGATATGTTCCGAGAGAATATGGAACGCCCCTGGGGAAATTATCTCACGAAGGAGGAGATCTGCTATTGGGAGCGACTGGAGGAGCAAACCCAGCAGCCCTTCATCTACGAACCCACCGACGCTCCCAACCGCCTGTTCGACGTACTGGGCACCATGGGCATCTTCATCCCTGTGTTGGTGGCGCTGTGCGTGTGCGACCTGTTCTCGCAGGAGCGCCGCGCCCGCACCTATCCCCAGATCTTCACCAGCAGGCAGGGGCGGAAGTGCCTGTTCCTGGCGAAGATCTTGGCCGGGGGCGTGACCTCCATACTGGCGGCGGCCATGGCCATGGGGGCGGTGATCGGCTCCAGTTTGATCCGCTATGGAACCTGGGGCTGGTGAGCGCCGCCGCGCTGACCGCCAAACCGCTGAAATACTTTTTCAGCCTCCCGCTGAACCTGATGCAGGCCGGGGTGCTGGTGTACCTTGCCGCCGCGGCGGCGCTGTCGGCGGTGTGCTGGCTGGGCTGGCGGCGGCAGGCCGTCAGCGGTGCCTGATGGGAGGGTGGACATGAAAAACTTTGGGACGCTGTTTTACAACGAGCTAAAAAGCTCGGCCTGTTGACAAAATGCCAGGGAAAGCATAGTGGGCGTGGATGGGGGCAAGAAAAAAAGATGCCTTATGGCATCACAGCCTGTCGAAAAAGTCTGCCGAGGGGCAGACTTTTTCATATATAAGAGGTAAA
>CAJTYK010000034.1 GCA_910584285.1 uncultured Oscillospiraceae bacterium | reverse complement strand
TGCGGGTTCAAATACCGCCAGACGCTCAAAATGGCTTGTTGGCATCTGTCGTTCGTCTTGTGAAATTTGAGAGGGTGAAAATCCCGGAAACAGTTGATGCCGTAGGCGTTCAGCCCACGGCATCTAAACTGTTCGGTTCTTTTGGCGCAGTGGGAGGGATTCGAACCCTCGGACGGCTTTTGACCGTCACACGATTTCCAGTCGTGCTCGTTATGACCACTTCGATACCACTGCGTATCTCACTTGGAAGTCAACAGCACATATTATACCCACCATTCCCCCCCTTGTCAAGTCAAAACTTCTCAAATCCTTTAAATTCTTTCTGGCCTACCCCCTATCCCTGCCGCCTCTCCTGTGATATACTGTTGGGCCGTGGGCCAGTGCTGCCTGTGGCCCACCCCACAACCTTAATTATAAGGTAGGTGATCTCCATGTCCCAGCCCCTCCGCCTCCTGCTGATCTGGATGGGCGCCCTCAGCGCCTTGGCCTTCGCCCTCTACGGCTGGGACAAGGCCCTGGCTAAGCTCCACCGCCGCCGCGTCCCCGAGACGGCGCTGCTCTGCTGCGCCCTGCTGGGCGGATCCGCCGGAGCCCTGCTGGCTATGGCCCTGTTCCGCCATAAGATCCGCAAGCCCCCCTTCCGGTACGGCGTGCCCTTCCTCCTGGCGACCCACGCTGCCCTTCTGCTCTACGCCGCTGGACAGGGCTGATCCCCCTGCCTGCCCCGCCTGAAATCGGCAGGGTGGGCAGGTTTTCGTTTTTCTTGAAAAATTTTTTAAGATCCTGTTGACAAGCGGCGCTTCAAGAGGTACAATGACAATAGTTACAATTCGGTAACAACCCGTTACAATTTTCTGAGGAGGCACCCATGGCTGAAAAATCCGGCACGCTGACCTATAAGGGACACCCGCTCCGCCGCAAGGACAATCTGATCTACTATGGCTCCATGGCCGACAAATACATCGTCATGATCCAGGTGACCGGCTCTGAGAAGCAGGGCAACTTGGACGTGGCCAACAAGGTTCAACTCCAGCTTCAGCGCACCGAACCCGGCCTGAAAAGCAAGGATCGGGTGGTGAAGCAAAGCGATCAGCCCGACCTGTTCTCTGCCATCGACATGGGCTCCATCTGGCTGATGCGCGCCCTGGCCGGCAAGTAAATTTCCATCTGTTTACCCACGAAAATTTTGAATGGAGGAACCTTCCAATGACTTTCAAAGCCAAAGCCGTCCGGGTTGCCGCTGCCGCCGGACTGGCCCTTGTTATGACCACCGGCGTCGCATTTGCCTCCATCGGCAGCGCTACCGTTACCGCCGACTCCCTGCGCCTGCGCACTGAGGCCAGCACCAGCTCCACCACCATGGCCAAGGCCCCCAAGGGCGCCACCGTTACCGTGGAGGAGGACGTGGGCAACGGCTGGTATAAGGTTACATATGGAAATCAAACCGGCTATATGTCCGGCGACTGGCTCACCATCTCTCTGGCGGACGGCACCGTCGTCCCTGCCGCCCAGGGCACCGAGCCCGAGCAGAAGCGGGGCCTGATCACCGCCGACGTGCTGAACGTCCGCTCTGGCGCGGACACCAGCTATGAGAAGGTGGCCTCCCTCAAGGGCGGCACCGTGGTGGACATCGTAGCCGACCTGGGCAACGGCTGGTATCAGATCGACTCCGGCTACATTTCCGCCGAGTACGTCACCCTTGTGGGCGCCGATTACGAGTCCTCCAGCGCCCTGGGCGCCTCTGCCGCCGCCATGGCCAGGAGCCTGCTGGGCTGCCGCTATCGCTCCGGCGCTGCTGGCCCCAGCTCCTTCGACTGCTCCGGCCTGATATATTACATTTACAAGCAGCTGGGCCACCCCATCGCCCGGGGCTCCTCCAGCCAGTACTACAACAGCGGCTACTTCGTGTCCACCAGCGCCATGCAGCCCGGCGACCTGATCTTCTTCTTCGACCGCCGCTTTGACAGCTCCGGCGGCACCCTGCCCACCACCCACGTAGGGATGTACGTGGGCGACGGCCAGTTTATCCACGCCTCTACCACCTCCTACCGGGTGCAGTACGACAGCATTTACGGCTACTATGCCCCCTACATCGTGGGCGCGAAGCGCATCGGTTGATTTAAACCTTACTTAACATGAACTCAGGCGCGTGATTTTCCTCACGCGCCTGAGTTTTTTCGTTTCTAAAAATTGGAACCTTTTTCTTGTCAGATGTGGCCAAATCAGTAGAATAATACTTGATAATTTTCCATAAGAATGATATCATGGGAGTACTAATATCAACGCGGACTGTCAGACTCCGCAGGAATGGTCGTCGGTACGTAGTTTGAGAAGAAGGCAGGGGATAGATATGTCGCTCTTTGACCGTTTGATTTTGAGGGGGACAGGGGAGCAAAAGGGAAAGCCGTTCTTGTCCAATCCCTACACAAAGCTGGTCTCGGAGCTGGATTCGGCAATCAAAAAGGCGAAGGAGCAGTACCAGGGCGACGGCAAAACCATCGACGACTTTGCCCAGACGTTAAAGGAGCTGTGCAAGGCCCGGTACAGCAACATGGCGGAGGATCAGCCGCCCCTGAAGGCGGAGGCTCGCTTTTTCCTGTCGGAGGACCGCATGAGCGCCTTCGGGTGTCTCCTCCCGCCGAAAAACGGCGGCGATGACCTCCCTGTGGATGAGTTTTTGGAGGATCTCCGCTACGAGGGCATCTGCTACGGCGTGCTGGAGGACGAGATCCGGCAGGACTTCGGGACGGGATACTTCCGCGTCTTCCCGGTGGCCCGGGGCCGCCTGCCTCAGTCCGGGGAGGACGGCAAGGTGACCGAGTTGTTCCGGCGGCGGAAGAATATGCACATTGAGGTGCTCAACGAGAACGAAGTGGACTTCGGCCAGGAGATCCCCCTCCAACCCATCCGGAAGGGCACACCCATCTGCCTGATTCGCCTGCCCCGGGAGGGGACGGACGGCACCGACGTGACGGGCCAGACTCTGCCCTGCCCCCCAGTGGCCGCCGCCCAGATCCCCCAGGGGGAGAATACGGAGCTGGGCAAGGGGGGACAGGCTCTCCTTGCCAGCGTAGATGGCATTTTGTACATTGAAAACGACCTGTTCTGCATCCACGGGCAGAAGGTTATCGACGGGGATCTGGATCAATTCCAGGGCAAGCTCCAGGTCTCGGGCAACCTGTATATAGACGGCAGCGTGGACGGCGGGGTAGACGTGTCCGCCACCGGCGACATCGTGATCACCGGCAAGATCGGACGGGCCCATGTGGCATCCGGCGGCACCATCCGCGTCCAGCAGGGGGTGGACGGCATCCTGGACAAAACCACCCTCATCGCCGCCCGGCAGATCCAGTCCCTGGTTATCGAACGGGCGGACATCCACGCCGGGGGCAGCGTCATTACGGAGACTATCGTGAACAGCACCATCCGATCCGGCGGCCAGGTTTACGTCATGAGCGGCCGGGGCATGATCCTGGACAGCCATATCCAGGCGGAGGACAGCATCCTGTGCCTCCGGGTGGGCAATCTGGCCGGGGGCCGCAGCCGCTTCTCCGTGGGTTATCCGTTGGATGTTCCCGAGTCCTGGAAAAAGCTGAAGGATGAGCTGGCGGGCGTCCAGTCCGCCATTGAAAAGCTGTGGGAGCTCATCGGCGGCCTGCGGAAGAAGGGCTTCCGGATCACGGAGGAGGAAAAGGTACTGCTGGAACAGCTGGTGGAGCAGCGGGGCCTTTACTCGGAGAAGCGGGACACCCTGACAGCGGAGCTAAAGCGCTTTGATCAGACACTGGATAAGCGCAGTAAGGGCCGGATCCGTTGCGAGAAGCTGTTCCCTACCCTGGAGGTGCAGATCGGCAAGCTGGTGGAGGAGATCACCACCACCGAGGAGGCCTGCAATATCCACGTCATCGACAATAAGATCATCCTGAAATGACATCCGCCGCCGCGCCCCGGCTTTTTGCACGGGACGCGGCGGCGGACTTGCTTTCTGCGCTTATGATTACGGCCCACGAAGCCGCGGGCGCTGCCTCCGATTTCTCCGGCCGCTTTATGCGTTCGCCTCTGGAGAAGCACTGAGCAGCTTGTCGATGGACACCAGCTTGACGCACAGCGTAAAGATCTTCATGGCCGTGCTCAGATCCTCCAGGGAGGGGTAGGTGGGGGCGATGCGGATGTTGCTGTCGTGGGGATCCCTGCCGTAGGGATAGGTGGCCCCCGCCCCGGTCATCACTACGCCGGCCTTTTTGGCCTTGGCCACAATCTGCTTGGCGCAGCCGTCCAGCGAGTCAAAGGAGATGAAGTAGCCGCCCTTTGGGGTCGTCCAGGTTCCAATCCCCAGGCCGCCCAGCTCCTGCTCCAGGGTGCCGATCACCATCTCGAACTTGGGGCGGAGTATGTCCGCATGGAGGCGCATATGCTCCACCAGCCCGTGGATGTCCCCGAAGAAGCGCACATGTCGCAGCTGGTTCACCTTGTCGTGGCCGATGGTTTGGATGGCCAGCTGGGCCTTGATGTCCTCCATGTTGTTGGGGGAGGTGGCAATAGCCGCCAGCCCGGAGCCAGGGAAGCTGATCTTGGAGGTGGAGGCGAACTTATATACCAAATCCGGGTTGCCCGCCCGCTTGCACTCCGCCAGGATCTCAATCAGGTGATCCTGATCCCGGTCGTACAGGTGGTGCACGCCGTAGGCGTTGTCCCAGTAAATGCGGAAATCCTTAGCTGCCGGCTTCAACCGGGCGAACCGCCGCACCGTCTCGTCCGAGTAGGAGATCCCTTGGGGGTTGGAGTATTTGGGCACGCACCAGATGCCCTTGATGGCCTCGTCCGACGCCACCAGCTCCTCCACCAGATCCATGTCCGGCCCGGTGGGGGTCATGGGTACGTTGATCATCTCGATGCCGAAGTATTGGGTGATGGCGAAGTGTCGGTCATAGCCCGGGACGGGGCACAGGAACTTCACCTTGTCCAGCTTACACCAGGGGGTGCTGCCCATGACGCCGTGGGTCATGGAGCGAGAAATGGTATCGTACATGACGTTCAGGCTGGAGTTCCCGTAAATGATGATGCTGTCGATGGGGTTTTCCATCATATCCCCGATGAGCTCCCGGGCCTCCTTGATGCCGTCCAGAACACCGTAGTTCCGGCAGTCGGTGCCGTCCTCGCAGGTCAGATCGTCGCCGCTGCTCAGCACGTCCATCATTCCCATGGACAGATCCAGCTGCTCCGTGCAGGGCTTTCCACGGGCCATGTTCAGGTTCAGCCCCTTGCCCTGATACTCCTTGTACTCCGCCCTCAGCTGGGCCTTCAGGCTCTCCAGTTCTTCCCTGCTCAATTCCGCGTATGGCTTCATCGCGTTCTCCTTTCACAATATGACGTGCCTATAGTTATACCGCATTTTCTTCGTTTGCGCAAGCCTTTTATGGATGATTTCCCGGCGGCTCCGCCCGACAAAATCTTGACGGCGGAGCTGCGATATATTGTATCGAGGAGCTGCTGAGGGCGTACCGGGTGATCTGATCTCTCCGCGTTCAAAAGCCCACCCCACTGGGAAAGGAAGGGTTTGATTTTCCCCCCGATTCATGGTATATTTATGGCAAAACAGGGGGTGAGCCTATGCGCATCATCATTGCCCCCGCCAAGAAAATGGCGGTGGATAGGGACAGCTTCGCCGTGGATGGCCTGCCCGCCCTTCTGGAGCGGGCCCAGCGGCTGAAGGTCGCACTCCAGGCCATGTCTCCGGCTGAGCTCCAGGCCCTTTGGAGGTGCAATGACGCCATTGCACAGCAGAACGTGGAGCGGCTGTCCACCATGGAGCTGCGCCGCAAGCTCACCCCCGCCATTCTCGCCTATGAGGGCATCCAGTACCAGTACATGGCCCCCAGGGTGATGGAGACGGCCCAGCTGGACTACCTCCGGGCCCATCTGCGCATTCTGTCCGGCTTCTATGGCCTGCTGCGGCCCTTTGACGGCGTGACCCCCTACCGGCTGGAGATGCAGGCGAAGCTGTCAGTGGACGGCTGCCGGGATCTGTACGAATTTTGGGGGGATGCCCTGGCCCAGCTGCTCGCCGCCGAGACAGGCTTCGTGCTCAACCTGGCCTCCAGGGAATACAGCAAAGCGGTGGAGCCTCATCTGCCCAAGTCCGTCCGCTTCCTCACCTGTACCTTCGGCGAGTGGAGGGACGGCAAGGTTATCGAAAAGGGCTCCCTGTGTAAAATGGCCCGGGGGCAGATGGTGCGCTGGCTGGCGGAGAACAATATCACCGATTGGACGGATCTGCCGGCTTTCGACCAGCTGGGGTACCGGCTCCAGCCGGAGCTGTCCACAGAAAACCACCTGATTTTTCTCAAAAGCGGAGCGTAAAGAGGGGCGCCTGCAACGGTTGCAGGCGCCCCTTCTCCACTCAGTTCTCCCCTTTGAGGTAGGCCAGCACCTCCGCCGCGTTGGTGTCCGGCTTCACCTTGGGCATGACCTTCTCAATCATGCCATTCTCATTGATGATAAAGGTGGAGCGCACCACCCCCATGCTCACCTTGCCGTACTGCTTCTTCTCCTGCCACACGCCGTAGGCCCGGATGGCCGCCAGCTCCGGGTCGGACAGCAGGAGGAACGGCAGATCATATTTCTCCGCGAACTTCTTGTGGGACGCCGCGGAGTCCTTGCTGATCCCGATGACCACCGCGTCGATCCGCCGGAACTCCTCAAAGGCTCCGGCGAAGGCGCAGGCCTGCCGGGTGCAGCCGGGGGTATTGTCCCGGGGGTAGAAATACAGCACCACCTTCCTCCCGGCGAAGTCCGACAGGGAGATCCGGTTCCCCTCCCCGTCCGGAAGGGTGAAGTCAGGCGCTTGGGCGCCCGCCTCCAGCAGCTTGTTTGTCTCTGTGCTCATAATGTCAACCTCCATTCAAATGGTTTTCCTGTATGCTCTTTTCTTCCCCGCCCGGCTCGGAACGCTTCCCTTGGCCGCCGGGGAGACGAGGCGTCCGTCTGTCCAACAGTATAGCGGAGCGGTGAGATGATTTCAAGTCCGAACATATCCCGCTTCCGCCGCCGCTCCGGGGACAGACCGGACATTTTTTTGCTCTTTTTGAAACCCGGACACGCCCCGATGTGATATGATAGGGGAAAGCGGCTTTCAAGACCGAAAAGGAGCACTCCTATGAGAGAAGAAACCATGCTGCGAAAACTGAGATCCGGCGACCCCGCGGGGCTGGAGGCCCTGATGGATCGCTATCTGCCCTACGTGTCCGCGGTGGTGTGGAACATCCTCCGGGGCTCCATGAGCCCGGAGGACGGGGAGGAGACTGCCTCCGACGTGTTCCTGGCCGCCTGGGAGCAGGCGGACGACCTGCGACCAGGCCAGGTGAAGGCATGGCTGGGGGCGGTGGCCCGGCACAAGGCGAAAAATAAGCTGCGCCAGCGGGGCCAGACCCTGCCCCTGGAGGAGGACGTCCTCAACCTGCCCGGTCCGGGGGATCCCGCCGGGGAGCTGGAGCGAGCGGAGGAGCGGGCCCTGGTGCGCCGGGCGCTGTTCTCCCTGCCCCAGCCGGATCAAGAGATCTTCCTGCGGCACTACTATTACGCCCAGAGCGTGAAAGAGATCGCCGCCGCCCTGAGCATGAGCGAATCCACCGTGAAAACCAAGCTGCGCAGAGGACGTTTCAAGCTGAAGGAGCTGCTGACAAAGGAGGAATTGGCATGAACAGACGGATTTCCGATCTGCTGGACGGCTATGAAGACGGCAGCGTGGACATTTCCGGCGATACGCCCCTCTCGCCCGCTCGGATCAAAGAGCTGACAAGAAAGCGGATTACAAAGAAAAAGAGCGGCCTGCCTCGGATCCTTGGGGCGGCTGCCGCGGCCGCGGCCTGCATGGGGCTGGTTTTTCTGGCGGGGTATGCCGCCCGGACGGTGGAGCACACCCCGGGCGGGCCCGATTTTCAGGATCCCCATCCCACCGTGGAGCCCACCGCCGACACGGATCCGTACCAACCGCCCCAGTGCCCGGACGGCTGTGATATGCTTCCTGGCGGGTTCAACCCGGTGCTGCGCTACAACGGAATCTTCTATCACTGGGTGGGGCTGAACCAGTCCAGCTATAACGGCTATGTGGACGAAAATGGGCGCACACACACGCCCACCTACCGACCCGCCGGATTTGAGGCGGTGGGGGATTTCACCGTCATCTCCCATGTGACCGAGGAGGAGCCGAACGAGTTGGAGCTGAAGGCGGGCTTTGACGCGACGGGAACAGTGTACGCCAACCCGGAAAAACCCGCCGCGGTCTATGTCCGGGTGGAGACCGAGTGGTTCGCGGAATCCTACATCCGGTTTACCGCGGATTACTACGAGAGCGGCCTCATCTGCTTTGAGGGCCAGCTGTACTGGTTCTCCTTTGGTTCGGAAAGCCCCCACCTGGACGAGCTGCCGGAGGACGCTGTCAGTGTGGGCGCCCTCCATGTGGTGGATAAGGATCTGATTCCCTCCGGCCAGTTGGAGATCAATTTTTCCACGGACAGCTATGGCAATCCTCTGGAGGGCCGGGAGGTATTCCGCGTCCCCATGGACAGCGATGCCATCTATGTCTATGAGGAGCAGTTCTGGCAGGGGGGAAGCTATGACGCGTGGGTGACCTGCCCGCGCTGGGAAGGCCCCGCAGGCTGAACAGAACGAGGGGCCCCTTCCAATCCGGGAGGGGCCCCTCGTTTCTTATACCTGAATGGACAGCAGATATTGCCCGTAGGCCGTCATAGCCATGGGCCGGCCCAGCGAGCGGAGCTGCTCCTCCGTGATCCACCCCTGCCGGAAGGCGCACTCCTCAATACACCCCACGTACCGCCCGCCGTGCTGGAGGGCGTAGATGGTCTGGGCGGCGGTGAGCAGGCTGTCGGCGCTGCCCGCGTCCAGCCACACGTAGTTGTCCTCCAGGGGGATCACCTGCAAATTCTCCCGGCGGAGGAATTCCAGGTTCACGTCGGTGATCTCCAGCTCCCCCCGGGCGGAGGGGGTCAGCCCCCCGGCGATGGACAGCGCCTCGTTGGTGTAGAAGTACAGGCCGGGGACGATGTAATTGGACTTGGGGTGCTGGGGCTTCTCCTCGATGGAGATGGCCCTGCCGTCCTTGTCGAACTCCACCACCCCGAAGGGCCGGGGGTCGTCCACCCGGCAGCCGAACACGGTGCCCCCCCGGTTGTCCTGGGCGGCCTGCTGGAGGGTGAGATCCAGATCGGCGGCCCAGAAGATGTTGTCCCCCAGCACCAGGCACACGTCCTCCCCCGCCAGGAAGTCCCCGCCGATGAGCAGCGCGTCGGCGATGCCCCGGGCCACGGGCTGGACGGTGTATTGGATGGACATACCCAGCTGGGAGCCGTCCCCCAGCAGGGCGGCGAAGGTGTCCACCTCGCCGGGGGGCACGATGACCAGTACCTCCCGGATGCCCGCCTGGATCAGGACGGACAGGGGATAATAGATCAGGGGCTTGTCATACACGGGAAGCAGGGGCTTGCAGACCGGGCGGGTCATGGGATACAGGCGGGTGCCTCGCCCTGCGGCCAAAATAATGCCCTTCATAAGTACCCTCCATTCTGTGCGGTCAGCGCAATCGAAGCGTCGGATTTTTCAAGTCTATTATACAAAAGACGGGGGAAAAAGTCAATGCGGAGGGGGGCTCCGGCGCTTGACTTTCCCGGCCCCGGGCGGTAAAATAGGGAAAATCCAATGGAAAGGGACTGATTCCCAATGGCAAAAATCGACATCGTGTCCGGCTTTTTAGGCGCGGGCAAAACCACTCTGATCAAGAAGCTGCTGGCGGAGGCATACCAGGGAGAGAAGCTGGTGCTGATCGAAAACGAATTCGGTGAGATCAGCGTAGACGGCGGCTTCCTCAAGGACGCCGGCGTGGAGATCTCCGAGATGTCCTCCGGCTGCATCTGCTGCTCCCTGGTGGGCGATTTCGGCAGGGCCCTCCATGAGGTGGAGGACAAATTCCACCCCGACCGGATCCTCATCGAGCCCTCCGGCGTGGGCAAGCTGTCCGACGTGGTGGCGGCGGTGGAGAAGGCCGCCCAGGACGATCCTGCCCTGAAGCTGAACAGCTTCGTCACCGTGGCGGACGCGTCCAAGGTAAAGGTCTATATGAAGAACTTCGGGGAGTTCTACAACAACCAGATCGAGAGCGCGGGCACCATCATCCTCTCCCGCACCCAGAACCTCTCCCAGGACAAGCTGGAGGCGGCCGCGGCCCTGCTGCGGGAGAAGAACCCCGGCGCAGTGATCCTCACCACCCCCTGGGATCAGCTGGACGGTAAAACCATCCTGTCCGCCATTGAAAAGACCTCCCTGGAGGAGGAGCTGCTGGAGCGCATCCGGGAGGCCCACGCGGCGGAGGAGGCGGCCCACGCCCACCATCACCACGATCACGATCATGAGGGGCACGATCCCCATCATGAGCACGAGGAACATGACCACGATCATGACCATCATCACGACCATGAGCATCACGATCATGACCACGACCACAGCCATCACCACGATCATGACCATGAGCACCATCACGATCACGGTGAGGAGTGCGGCTGCCACGACCATCACGACCATCACCACGCCGACGAGGTGTTTTCCAGTTGGGGCCGGGAGACGGTGAAGCCCTTTACCCGGGACGGCCTGGAGCACATCCTGGCGGAGCTGGATCAGGGCGGGTACGGTTCCATCCTCCGGGCTAAAGGCATCGTCCCCGGAGAGGACGGGCAGTGGCTCCATTTCGACTACGTGCCCGAGGAGCATGAGGTGCGCACCGGCCCCGCCGACTACACCGGGCGGCTGTGCGTCATCGGCGCCAAGCTGGACGAGGACGGGCTGGCCGCCCTGTTCGGCCTGTAAGAGGGCGCGGATATGGATATCCCTGTCTATCTGGTGGCCGGCTTCCTGGACGGCGGCAAGACCTCCTTCCTCAACGGCGTGTTACAGGACGGCTTCGCCCGGGAGGATCCCACCCTGCTGATCTGCTGCGAGGAGGGGACGGAGGAGTACAACCCCCGGGCGCTGGACAACGTGACGGTGGTGACGGTGGAGGAGGAGGCCGAGCTCACCCGGGACTTTCTCAAGCAGTGCGAGAAGAAGTACAAGCCCCGCCAGGTGCTGGTGGAGTTCAACGGGATGTGGAGCCTGGGTCGCTTCTACCAGGATGCGCTGCCCAACAACTGGGTGCTGTACCAGATCATGACCATGGTGGAGGCGGCCACCTTCGAGATGTACGCCAAAAACCTGGGCCAGCTCATGATGGAGAAGATCACCAACGCGGACATGATCGTGTTCAACCGCTGCGACGAGGCCCTGCGGACCACCCTGCGCCAGCGCAACCTGCGGATGGTGAACCGGCGGGCCAACATCTATTTGGAGAACACCGACGGCACCAGCGAGGACTACGCCGACGACACCGTATGCCCCTTCGACCTCAGCCAGGACATCATCGACCTGCCGGACGACGACTTCGGCGTGTGGTACGTGGACGTGATGGAACACCCCGAGCGGTACGAGGGCAAGGCCATCCACGCCAAGACGGTGGTGTGCCATCTGCCCCAGTACCCCGGCGAGGTGATCCTGGGCCGGTTCGCCATGACCTGCTGCGAGGCGGACATCACCTTCCTGGGCCTGGTGGCCCGGGGGGAGGGCTTCGACGACTATGAAAACCGCTCCTGGGTAGACGTGACCGGGGTGATCCACTTGGAGCGCCACAAGGCGTACCAGGGGGAGGACGGCCCGGTGCTCCACGTCACCGTCCTGGGCCCGGCGGACAAGCCGGAGCAGGAGGTGCTGACGTTCTGATGCCCCCGCCCTTTTTCTGCGGCACCGATGGTAAACTTCCGGTTGAATTTTATCAAAATTGCCGCGATTGAACACAACCATAGAATCTGTTATCCTCAGCCTATCAAATGTCGAAGGAGACTGACCCATGACGAAAGCGGAACGGCTGGAAACCGAGCGCCGACTATTTGACATCTATAGCGGCATTTTGGTGAATAACCCGGAATTTCGCCCCGGGCCTGCCGTAATGCCTGAGTATGATTTGGACTGCCCGGAATATGGGACGCTGCGGGAGAAGTACGGCTTGGACAAACTGGCGGGGAAGGGGAGCGCCTTTCAGCGGGCCAAGCGGCTGCTGCACCACCTGGCCCCCAGGCTGACCCATTCACCCTATTTTGATAACCACGTCCCCTGCGATGCCCTCTCCCTGCTGGAGTACAGCTATGAACGGCCCGATCAGGGAATCAACTGTCTGAACAAGTCCAAGATTTTGGCGGAGTGCTGTCTGGCGGTGGGGATTTACGCCCGACGGGTGACGATCATGCCCTACTCCCCCTATGACAATGACAACCATGTTGTGACCGAGATCTATGATCCTGAGCTGGGCAAATGGATTATGTTGGATCCTACCACAGACGGCTGGTTTGTGGATGAAAACGGCAGCCCATTGTCTGTTTTGGAGATCCGGGAGCGCTTTGCCCGCCGGAAATTTACCACATTTATTGCATCTGCGGATCGGAAAGGCGACCTGCGGCGGCTGTGGGATAGGCACATGGATTCGAACAGCTATATCTGTAAAAACCTGTTCTGGCTCTGTATCGAGCGCTATAATTGCTTTGGTTCCAAAAACGAGTGGCTCAATTTTGTCCCCGGTGGTTACGATCTGAAGCGGAACCGTATCACCATGATGGAATACCGTCTCAGCATTCTGCCCGACCAGGGGATGTCCCCCGAGGAGGTACAGAAGTATCAACAGATGTTTCAGAATTCTCTGAAGCGGATCCAGACCGCGCCCGAGGAGCCCTGCTATGACATTTCCGCACTGACCGCCCCGCCGCAGACCGGGGCGTGAACCGCTGACGACAGGCCCTGCGTCCATAGACGCGGGGCCTGTTTTTGCTTAAAAACATGAACGGCTCCTTTTTTGCATAAGGTGTAGCAATACCGAGCATTGGAGGGGTCAATCATGAAAGGAACCAAAATCATTTACCTGCGGCGGAAGGTGTTCGCGGCGGCGGCCTTCGCCATCGCGGCGGTCATGATGTTCTGGGTGGTGAACCACCCGATGGTGGTGGGGGCCTCCGCCTCCACCCGGCAGCTGCCCATCTACTGCGTGCAGAAGGATTACAAGGTGCTGTCCATCAGCTTTGACGCCGCCTGGGGCAACGAGGACACCCAGCAGCTCATCGACATCCTGGCCAAGTATAACGTAAAAGCCACCTTTTTCGTGGTGGGCGAGTGGGTGGACAAATACCCCGAGTCGGTGAAGGCCCTGTCCGACGCCGGCCACGAGGTGATGAGCCACTCCAATACCCATGCCCACTTCAACAAGCTGTCCCCCCAGGAGATCGTGGAGGATCTCAACGCCTGCGGGGACAAGATCGAGAAGGTGACCGGGGTGCGGCCCACCCTGTTCCGCTGCCCCTACGGGGAATATGACGACCATGTGATCAACGCGGTGCGTTCCATGGGTATCGAGCCCATCCAGTGGGACGTGGACAGCCTGGACTGGAAGGATCTGTCCGCCGGGGACATCACCCAGCGGGTGACCTCCAAGGTGCAGCCCGGCTCCATCGTGCTGTTCCACAACGCCGCCACGCACACCCCCGAGGCTCTGCCGGGCATCATCGAGAAGCTGCTCCAGGACGGCTACACCTTTGTGCCCATCTCGGATCTCATCGTCCGCGGCACCTGCGGGCAGGACTACACCATCGACCACACCGGGCGGCAGTGCCCGGCCAAGAGCTGAGCCATGGGGCCGTCCGGGAGGGCGGCCCCTATCAAATTGGCGCGTTTGGGGCGGGCCCACTTGACAGCCGAGGGAGAGGGTGATATAATACCTCCCAATCAGCGATGACGGAGAACAGTACCCCGCGCACGGGGCTTCAGAGAGGGGACGGACGGTGCGAGTCCCCCGAAGGCGCGGCGGGAAGGCCCTCCCGAGCCCGGGCAGGAAATGGCCCGGCGGCCCCGCCGTTACCGGGCAAGAGTGCGTGCCGGAGCTGTCAGCCGGCACGAAATCAGGTGGAACCGCGGACGTTTTCGTTCGCCCTGAGCCAAAGGGCTCGGGGCGATTTTTCGTTTTGAGCCGAATCAGCAGAAAGGAAGCATGATATTGTGAAAAACAGTGAAAAACCCATGGAAAAGATTGTGGCTCTTTGCAAGGGCCGAGGCTTCATCTTCCCCGGCTCCGAGATCTACGGCGGCCTGGCCAACACCTGGGATTACGGCCCCCTGGGGGTGGAGCTGAAAAACAACGTGAAAAAAGCCTGGTGGAAAAAGTTCGTCCAGGAGAACCCCTACAACGTGGGGCTGGACGCCGCCATCCTCATGAATCCCCAGGTGTGGGTGGCCAGCGGACACGTGGGCGGCTTCTCCGACCCGTTGATGGACTGCAAGGAGTGCAAGGAGCGTTTCCGCGCCGACAAGGTCATCGAGGACTGGTGCCAGGAGCACAGCTTCGAGCTGGGCCACAGCGTGGACGCCATGAGCCAGCAGGAGATGAAGGCCTTCATCGACGAGCACCAGATTGCCTGCCCCACCTGCGGCAAGTTCAACTGGACCGACATCCGTCAGTTTAATCTGATGTTCAAGACCTTCCAGGGGGTCACCGAGGACGCCAAAAACACCGTGTACCTCCGCCCCGAGACAGCCCAGGGCATCTTCACCAACTTCGTCAACGTCCAGCGCACCACCCGGCGCAAGCTGCCCTTCGGCATCGGCCAGATCGGCAAGTCCTTCCGCAACGAGATCACCCCGGGCAACTTCATCTTCCGCACCCGGGAGTTCGAGCAGATGGAGCTGGAGTTCTTCTGCCAGCCCGGCACCGAGCTGGAGTGGTTCGCCTACTGGAAGAACTTCTGCCACCAGTGGCTGCTGGATCTGGGCATCAAGGACGAGAACCTGCGCCTGCGTGACCACGACCCCGAGGAGCTGAGCCACTACTCCAACGCCACCACCGACTTTGAGTTCGCCTTCCCCTTCACCGACTGGGGCGAGCTGTGGGGGGTGGCCAGCCGCACCAACTTCGACCTCACCGCCCACCAGAACACCTCCGGCAAGGATTTGACCTACTTCGACCAGGAGAAAAACGAGCACTATATCCCCTATGTCATCGAGCCCTCCCTGGGCGTGGAGCGGATGCTGCTGGCCTTCCTGTGCAACGCCTACGACGAGGAGGTGGTGGACGCCGAGAAGAACGACGTGCGTACCGTACTGCGGCTCCACCCGGCCCTGGCCCCCTTCAAGTGCGCGGTGCTGCCCCTGTCCAAGAAGCTGGGGGACAAGGCCCGGGAGATCCAAACCGAGCTGTCCAAGTATTTTATGGTGGATTACGACGACGCCGGCTCCATCGGCAAGCGCTACCGTCGGCAGGACGAGATCGGCACCCCCTACTGTATCACCGTGGACTTCGCCACCGTGGGCGACGACAAGACGGAGGCGGATCATGCCGTCACCATCCGGGATCGGGACACCATGGATCAGGTGCGGGTGCCGATCAATGAGCTGAAGGGCTGGCTGGACAACAAGCTGGCCTACTAAAAAGGTCCGGCTCCGGCAGCCGCCGGCACAGCTTCAAAAACTTTCTATCAAAAAAATGCGGCCGCCCCCGTGCAATCCGGGGGCGGCTGTGTTATACTGTGTACTGCGCCGCGCGTTTTGCGCAGAGCCGATTCGCGGCCCGGGGCGGAGGCTCCGGTAGAAAGAAAAACCCGAAAGGATCGGAGAAACTCTGATGAATTCTATTTTTTCCTGCTTCCTGTTCCAGCCCCGGCCGGCAGACGGCCTGTCCTCCAAGCAGCGGACGGCCTTCTGGCTGTGGAACGCCCTAATACTGGCCGGGGCCGCCGTCGGCCTGGGGCTGGCCTCCCTGCTGCTGGCCACGGGGGGCTTCAGCGCCCGAGTGCTCCTGCTGGACTATCTCAGCCAACCGGTTCTGCTTCTGCTCAACCTGCTGCCCCCCCTGGTGCTGACCGCCCTGCTGTACGCCGCCACCGGGCGGGGCTGGCTGGCCTGCCTGCTGACCGCTCTGCCGGTGCTGGGCCTGTCGGTGGGGAACTACTACAAGCTGGCCTTCCGGGACGACCCGGTCATCGCTTCCGACTTGCTGATCCTGGGAGAGGCGGGGAAAATGGCGGGCCAGTACCGGCTGTTCCTCTCCGGCAAGGTGGCCGCGGCCCTGCTGTGTACCGCG
Organism: uncultured Oscillospiraceae bacterium; assembly: GCA_910584285.1. Lineage (GTDB taxonomy): Bacteria > Bacillota > Clostridia > Oscillospirales > Oscillospiraceae > Enterenecus. The sequence goes on along the minus strand of CAJTYK010000034.1, from coordinate 6,050 downwards.
GTGTGCGTCCTCCTGCCGGCGCTGCTGGCCCGGAGCAGACCCCGGGGCCGTACCCGGGCGGCAGTGGCCGCCGCCGGGCTGGTCTGTGCCGCCGCCCTGGTGCCGGTGTATGCCAGCGACGGCATCTATGCTGCCAACGCCAGTACCCAGCACCTCAACCAGTGGTCTGCCACTCAGCAGTACATCTCCCGAGGGCTGCTCTACCCCTTTCTGCACAGCGTAAAGGACGCCCTACCCGACCCGCCGGAGGGCTATTCGGAGCGGGAGGTGCGGGAGCTGCTGGCCCAATATGAGGACAAGGACATCCCGGAGGACAAAAAGGTCAATGTGGTGGGGCTCATGCTGGAGGCCTTCACCGACTTCTCCGATTTTGAGGGCGTCGAGTTCGCCCAGGACGTATACGCCCAGTACCACGCCCTAAAGGCGGAAAGCTATACCGGCAACCTGCTCACCAACATCTTCGCCGGCGGCACCGTGGACACCGAGCGGGCTTTCCTCACCGGCATGGGGCCCAAGGACGTGAACTACCGATCCAATACCTCCTCCTACGTATGGTACTTAAAAAACCAGGGCTACCAGACCTTCGGCGGCCACCCCGGTAACAACTGGTTCTACAACCGGGTGAATATCAACCGCTATCTGGGCTTCGACGAATACCGGTTCACCGAGGACTATTATGGGCCGGTGTACGGCGCCGATCAGACCCTCAACGACTACCTGTTCCTGCCCGACCTCACCGAGACGGTGCTGGAGCGGCTGGAGGGGGACGAGCCGCTGTTCTCCTTCTCCGTCACCTACCAGGGCCACGGGCCATACAGCACCGATCGGTGCTGGTGGGACGGGGTGGACGGCCTGGTGAAGAACTATGACCTGCCCCTGGAGCAGCGCACCATCCTGGCCAACTACCTGGGCTCGGTGCTGAACACCCAGATATACCTGACGAAACTGGTGGACGCCCTGCGGGACACGGAGGAACCGGTGGTGCTGGTGGTGTTTGGCGATCACAAGCCCTGGCTGGGGAACAACAACTCGGTGTACGACGCGGTGGGCGTCGACCTGTTCTGGGAGGATCTGAGGAGCTTCTACAACTACTGGTCTACCCCCTACCTGATCTGGGCCAACGACGCGGCCAAGGAGGCCATCGGCCACGACCTGGTGGGGACGGGACCGGACATCTCCCCTTGCTTCCTGATGAATGTGCTCTTTGAGCAGCTGGGCTGGGAGGGAGACGCCTATCTACAGGCGGTGGATGAGATCCGCCGGGAGATCCCGGTCATACACGTCCAGGGCCGGCGCATGACGGCGGACGGCGCCCTGCTGTGGGACGACGAGCTCACCCCGGGCCAGCGGGAGCTGGTGCGGCGGTTCCGCTGCCTGGAGTACTACCGGCAGCACCATTTTGCCTACAAAAGCTAAAGCAGGCCCCGGGCCTCCGCCAATGGCGGCGGGCCCGGGGCCTGCTCTGCATTTTGAGGGATTACGCCTCCGGATGGGAGGTGAGGGGCAGGATCTGGCTCCGGTAGACCCGGCGAAGGAAGATGGCACACAGGGTGCCGGAGAACAGCTCCGCGATGGGGAAGGCCAGCCACACCACGTCCAGGTTCTGGAACAGCCGGGCCAGAAGGAAGGCCACCGGCAGCAGCACCACCAGCTGGCGCACCAGGGAGGTGGTCAGGCTGAGCACGCCGTGATCCAGCGCCTGGAACACGGAGCCGGACACAATGCCGAACCCCGCCAGCAGCCAGCTGAAGGCGATGATACGCAGGGCGGGTATGCCGATGGCCAGCAGGCTTCCCGACGTGTCCTCCTCCGAGCGGAACAGCTCCAGCAGCGGGCCGGGGAACAGCTGGAACACGGCGAAGCCCAGGATCATCAGAAGGGTGGCGTACAGGATGGACAGCTTGACGGCCTTGATGATCCGCTCCGGCTTGCGGGCCCCGAAGTTGTAGGCCACAATGGGCACCATGCCGTTGCAAAGGCCGAACACCGGCATAAAGAAGAAGGACTGGAGCTTGAAATAGATCCCGAACACCGCCGTGGCCGTGTCGGTAAAGGCGATGAGGATCTGGTTCATGCCAAACACCATCACCGAGCCGATGGACTGCATGACGATGCCGGGCAGGCCCACGGAATAGATCTCTCGGATGGTGGAACCATGGGGACGGAAGCCCTTGAAGGACATGGTGACCTCGGGGTTCCGGGTGACGTTGAAGAAAATGCCCACGCAGCAACCCAGGATCTGGCCGATGACAGTGGCCAGGGCCGCCCCGGCCACCTCCATCCGGGGGAAAGGGCCCAGGCCGAAAATGAGGATGGGATCCAGGATGATGTTGGTGACGGCGCCCACCGCCTGGGAGATCATCGTATAGAAGGTGCGGCCGGTGGCCTGGAGCAGCCGCTCCATCAGCACCGCGAAAAACAGCCCCGCGCTCCCGCCACACACAATGCCCAGGTAGTCCGCGCCGTAGCGGATGATGCCTGGGATATCGGTCTGGACGGTGTAGAACAGTCTGGCACAACTCAGCCCCACCGCCATGAACGCCAAACAGCTCAGCGCCATCAGAAATACGCCGTTCACCGCCGTGCGGTTCACCTTTTCCCGGTCGCCCTGGCCCAGACTCCGGGCCAGCAGGGCGTTGACGCCCACGGCGGTGCCCACGCTGACGGCGATCATCAGGTTCTGTACCGGAAAGGCCAGGGATACTGCGTTCAGAGCATCCTGGCTGACCTGGGACACGAAATAGCTGTCCACCACGTTGTAAAGGGCCTGCACCAGCATGGAGATCATAATGGGTATGGCCATATTCAGCAGCAGGGCGTTTACCGGCATGACGCCCATTTTGTTTTCCGGTGCGGGATGCTCCGCCATAGGGTCTCTCCTCCTATTCAACCTTGAAGCTCATCGCTTATTGTCACATAAACGGTTATTATAAGGGATTTCTATTTTTTTGTCAATACGACCGGCCGGGGGAAACCAGAGGAAACCGCTTGCCAATTTTGCCTGTGTCTGGTACAATGAAAAAAATTCGACAAAATTCGACAAAGCGGCGGCAAATGGAAGCCATTCCCAGGAGAGCCCGCGCAAGATCTGCATAGCATAGGGAAAAGGCAATTCAGACACACAAGGGGGCGGCAAGGGATGGAGTTGGAGCATAGAGAGCAGGAGACGTCCAGAGCGGCGGCCCAGCTGCGGGTTCAGCTGGCCCAGATGACGGCGGCCAGCCAGCTTTTGGAGCACTGCGCCTGGGATCCAAAGAGCAAGGGTTATCTGGCGGCCATGAACCAGGGCATCTGCCGGATGCTGCGGATTGTGGGCCGGATGGAGCTGTGCAACCGGCTGGATCAGGCCATCAGCCCCGGTTCGCTGGATCTGGCCGTCCTCACCCAGGATCTGGGGGATCGGATGGAGGGGCTGTTGGATCGGGCGGGGGTGCGGCTGAGCGTGGACTGCCCGGAGCACCTTCTGGCCCGGGCGGACGGGGCGCTGGTGCGGCAGCTCCTGCTGGAGCTGGTGGCCAATGGGGCCGCGGCGGGCAAGACCGTGAGGCTGACCCTGAAGCGGGACGGCGACAACGCGGTGTTCACCGTGGAGGACGACGGTCCGGGCCTGCCTCCCCAGCGGGCGGCAGCCCTCTTTGGGGGTGGCGGCGAGGCGGAGCTCCCCGACTGGAAACAGGTCGGGATCGGCGTGGTGGTATCCCGGCGGATCGCCGCGCTCCATGGCGGACGGCTGTTCCCGGTGTGCGAGCCAGGGCGGGGGCTGCGGGTGCTGGCGTCCTTCCCGCTGAACCAGGGGAGCGGGGAGGAGCTGCGGAGCCCCGCCACCTCCTTTGACTCGGGCGGCTTCGACGAGGCCCTGGTGGGCCTGAGTCATCTGCTGCCCGCCGGAGTGTTCGCGCCGGGGGAGTACGAATAGCAAGGACAGGGCGCTGTCCCCAGGCGGGGGGCGGCGCCCTTTTCCGTCAGACGGGCGCAGGTCGTGGAAGGTGAAGGGGGAGGCGCAAAATTGAAAACTTTTCAGATTTTGGTGAAAAACGCTTGACAACGCCGGATGTTCTGGTATAATAGCATTCGTTCTTGTGAATGCACAACTTTGAAATAGCGGATTAGTGTAATGGTAGCACACCAGACTCTGACTCTGTTTGTGAGGGTTCGAATCCTTCATCCGCTGCCACGAAGAAACCCCTGCAAACCGTTGCTATCAGCGGCTTGCGGGGGTTTCTTCATGCAATGCCCCGCCCAATCAGGCGGCAGTTTTTGGCCGTATTTGGCGGTATTGGTGGTGGAAAAGGTGGTGGAAAAATTTCTACCATCTTGTTTCTTCTTTGCGTGTGCCGCAATCCGCCGCTTGCAATACTTTACCGATACTTTCGGTTTGATCCAGCGTAGATAATAGCCGTATGTGTCCGTATGCTTAAACCACCCCATAAGCTCCCGCCTCCTCTCGATCTGCTTTCCCGCTCCGCGAGATAGTAAAGCTCCCGGGCGACCCGCTCGACGTCCTGGTCGTCCCGGACCTCCAGCTTGTCGACGTAGATCGCAATTCCCCCGGACCCGCCGCCGCCACGATCCCGGACCGCCGCCACGATCGCCGCGGTCTGTTCCCGCTGGGCGGCGAGGAGGCCCGCCTCCGTCCCGCTCGGGCGGCTTTTTTCATATGCCCGGATCGCGGACTCGGCGAGGGTGGAATAGGTTCGCTCCAGGTTCGGCCCCTCCTCCTCGGCTCCTTCGATCGCTCCCCGGATGGTGTTCTTTCCGCTTTCCTTGAAAACTCGGGACGGGGAATGTATATCAAGTGTGGATTTATAGGCGTTATTTGCCGCGTTTGCGAGGGAGCGATATGTGGAAACAAGGGAGGAGCGCAAAGGACCTTTTTCCGGCGCATGAGTTTCTTAAAATAGGCGAGGCCGCCCGCCGGGGGATCGTCCCCGACGTTATAGCGGACCATTTTCCCCTCCACGTTGCACCCATACACCACGGCGGCGACGGGGTCCTCCATGTCGTCGGTCTCCATAGCGATAGAGCCGGAGGAAAACTCGTCCACGCTCTCGGCGAGGCCGTCGTCGGCAAAGAACTTGCCGGAGGCGAGGTTCACGGTGAGGTCCGCCTTGACGAGGCGGCCCACCCGGACGGGGTCCTGGTCCTGGTAGACCGGGAGCTGTCCCTCCGGCTCCTCCGCCACGGGGTTAAAATAGGGATATTTCGCCCCAAAACTTGCCATAATAAAACCTCCTAAAAGTTTATAGGTTTTTTTGATTGTATGACCGTTGTCTTTACCCCTGCGGCCTTGAGTTCCGGGATCGCCCGCTCATAAATAAAGGCCCTGTGTTCCGGTACTTCCCCGGAGATGTGCTCGTCGAACATGACCTCACAATATAGGACCTCGTCCAGGGGTTCCCCGTGTTCCAATGCGACAATCACGGTTGCGAGGCTATCCTTGCCAAAGGAGCACGACGCAATATATTTCACTTCCCGGCCCCATGTGTGACGTTGTAGAAATAGGCCCCGGCGTCGTCCTGATAAACAAATATTATGTGTCCGTCTCCCTCCGTCCGGGCGTTGACAACGTGGAGCCGACGACGAATCGCCTCTTTTGTTGAAATTAACTCCGCCTCTATCTCCTTTGTACGTTTCACATACCGCCTGCCAAATACCTCTTGACAAACAGGCCGAGGAGTACTATAATAATTTCATATGCGGATGTGCTGGAACTGGTAGACTGGCCAGCTTGAGGTGCTGGTGGCTTATGGCCGTACGGGTTCGAGTCCCGTCATCCGCACCAAACCCATATAATCCGAACCTTTTTCCGATAGGAGATGGGTTCGGATTATTGGTTTTCTTTGACCGATATGAAAACACCCACTTCCGAAACGGGGTGGAGCGGAAGCCTACCTCGAAGCCGAGAGGCCCACGAAAGAAGAAGCAGACCCCATAAACGGAAAAAGGGCGGGCGCAACCGTTGACACGGTGCGCCCGCCCTTTTCATTCTTATTCTGTTTTTGCCTCCCGCTTTTCCGCTTCCCGCCGTTCCTTCCATTCGGCAAACTCCC
>CAJTYK010000033.1 GCA_910584285.1 uncultured Oscillospiraceae bacterium | reverse complement strand
CCCGAGGCCCAGATCATCGCCGGGGGTTCCGACGTGCTGGTTCAGATGCGGGAGGGCAAGCGGGCGGGGAAAGAGCTCATCTCCATCCAAACCCTGGACGAGATCCGGGGCGTCTCCATGGATTCGGACGGGACCCTTCGCATCGGCTCACTGACCAGCTTTTCCCACATCACCCGGGATCCCCTGATCCAGAAGTACATCAACGTCCTGGGCCAGGCTGTGGACCAGGTGGGCGGCCCCCAGATCCGCAACATCGGCACCATCGGTGGCAACACCTGCAACGGCGTGACCTCGGCGGACTCGGCGTCCACCCTCCACGCCTGGGACGCCGTCGTCGAGCTCACCGGCCCGGTTGGCGTCCGCCGCCAGCCCATCCAGGAGTTCTACATCAAGGCGGGGGTGGTGGACATCCGGGAGGGGGAGGTGCAAACCGCCATCCTCATTCCCAAGGAGAGCTATGAGAACTGCTTTGGCCACTACATCAAATACGCCATGCGCAGCGCCATGGACATCGCCACCCTGGGCACCTCCGTCAACGTCCGCCTGTCTGCCGACAAAAAGACGGTGGAGCGGGCCAGGGTCGCCTTCGGCGTGGCGGGTCCGGTGCCCCTGCGGGCCGTCCACGCCGAGGAGCTGGCCACGGGGCAGCCCGTCAGCCTTGAGCTGGCGGAGCGGTTCGCCCAGGCGGTGAAGGAGGACATCAACCCCCGGGACTCCTGGCGGGCGGCGAAAGACTTCCGCATCCACATCGCCGTGGAGAGCGCCAAGCGGGCCTTTATCGAGTCGGTGAAACTGGCGGGAGGTGACCTGTGATGGAGAAGCATCCGATCCAATATGAGACGGTTCGGTTTAACCTCAACGGCAGGGATGTGGAGCGGACGGTGGACGTCCGGGCCAGCCTAACGGATATGCTGCGCAGCGATTTTCGCATGACCTCCGTCAAGAAGGGCTGCGAGGTGGGAGAGTGCGGCGCCTGCACCGTGCTCATCGACGGCGAGACCTTCAACTCCTGCATTTACCTGGCGGTGTGGGCCCAGGGGAAGCACATCCGCACCCTGGAGGGCGTGCTGGGTTCCGACGGCCAGCTCAGCGACGTGCAGCAGGCCTTCGTGGAGGAGGCCGCCATCCAGTGCGGGTTCTGCACCCCGGGCTTCGTGCTGACGGCGGAGGAGATTCTGGAGGCCGGCCAGGAGTACACCGACGAGCAGCTGCGCAAGCTCCTTTCCGGCCATCTGTGCCGCTGCACCGGCTATGAAAACATCCTCCGGGCGGTGAAGAAGGCCATGTACCGCCGCCTGGGCAAGGAGCCGCCCCAATAAAAACAACCAGGCCCTCTCCCCCGACCGAGACGGGGAGAGGGCCGCGCAAAAGAAAGGAACTATGTTATGCAGCAGGCTTCCTTTGTCATCCGAGGGGATATTTGCTACAGTGAGACGCCCCAATCCTTGAGGCTCTGTCCCGACAGCTGGCTGGTCTGCCTGGAAGGGCATTCTGCCGGGGTATTTCCTGCCCTGCCGGAGCAGTACGCGAACCTGCCTGTTCTGGACTGCAGCCGCTGTCTGGTGATGCCGGGGCTGACGGATCTTCATGCCCATGCGCCCCAATATGCCCTTCGGGGCCAGGGGATGGATCTGGAGCTGCTGGACTGGCTGAACCGATACATATTTCCGGAGGAGAGCCGCTATGCCAGCCTGGACTACGCCGATCAGGCTTACCGGCGCTTTGTGGAGGATGTCCGGCGGGGGCCCAATACCCGGGTTTGCGTGTTCGCCACCGTCCACCCCGAGGCCACCATACGCCTGATGGATCTGCTGGAGGAGTCCGGGCTGTGCGCCATGGTGGGCAAGGTCAATATGGATCGCAACTGCCCGGACACCATCCGGGAAGCCTCCGCCGCCGCGTCCGCCCAGGGCACAAGGGACTGGCTGGAGCGGATCGAGGGCCGCTACCGCCGCACCCGCCCCATTTTGACCCCCCGCTTCATCCCCTCCTGCACCGATGAGCTGATGGGGGAGCTGGGCAAGATCCAGCGGCAGTACGGGTTGCCCGTCCAGTCCCACCTGTCGGAGAACCGGGGCGAGATCGCCTGGGTGCGGGAGCTGTGCCCCGGCGCCAAACACTACGGTGACGCCTACCACGCCTTCGGCCTGTTCGGCGGCCCGGCCTGCCCCACCATCATGGCCCACTGCGTCTACTCTGAAGGGGAGGAGGCCGAGCTTCTAAAGAAGCAGAACGTGTTCATCGCCCACTGCCCCGCTTCCAACGCCAACCTGTCCTCCGGTATCGCTCCTGTCCGCCGCTTTTTGCAAGACGGCCTGCGGGTGGGTCTGGGCAGCGATGTGGCGGGAGGGACGCATACGTCTATTTTCAAGGCCATGGCGGACGCCATTCAGGCGTCCAAGCTGCGGTGGCGGCTGGTGGACCAGTCCCTGGCCCCGCTGACGGTGAGGGAGGCCTTTTATCTGGGTACCTTGGGCGGCGGGGCCTTTTTTGGAACGGTGGGCTCCTTTGCCCCCGGCTATGAGTTCGACGCCCTGGTAATCGATGACGCCCGCTATACGCCCCAGGGGCGGATGGAATTGGAGACCCGTCTGGAGCGGACGGTCTATCTCTCCGATGAGCGGGATATCCGGCACAAATTTGTACAGGGCAGAAAAATTGTTTGAAAGGGAGAAGATACCTATGCAGGAGCTGAAGAACCGCATCGTCAAGGAGGGCAAGGTGCTGCCCGGCAACATCATCAAGGTGGACGGCTTCTTGAACCACCGCGTGGACACCGGCCTGATGGATCGCATCGCCGAGGAGTTCGGCCGCCATTTCAACATGGACGAGGTCACCGTGATCCTCACCGCCGAGGCCAGCGGCATCGCCCTGTCCGCCGTGGTGGCCCGCCGCTTCCACAAGCCCATGATCTTCGCCAAGAAGGCCAAGAGCGACAACATCGAGGGTGGACTGTACCAGAGCGACATCTACTCTTATACCTATAAGAAGAAAGTCACGCTGCTGGTGAGCAAGGAGTGGCTCTCCGCCGATGACAAGGTGCTCATCATCGACGACTTCATGGCCAACGGCGAGGCTGTGCGGGGCCTTTGCGACATCGTGGAGAAGGCCGGGGCCGCCTTGGTGGGCGTCGGCTGCGCCGTGGAGAAGGGCTTCCAGGGCGGCGGTGACCGCCTGCGTGCCGCCGGGGTAAACCTGAAGTCCCTGGCCATCATTGAGAGCGCCGAGCCTGGCAGCATTGTCTTCCGGGAGGAGTAATTCTTCGATAGTCTATACAGCCCAGGTATTCCATGCTCCAAAAAGTCAGATCTGCACTGACGGAGAAGCAGTACCGCCGTTTGCGTAAATACTTTCTGGAAGGAATGACTGAGGCTGAGATAGCAAAGATAGAAGGGGTAGGGCAGCGCCGTATTTCTACATCTATCTCCAGTGGGATCGCGTTACTCAAAAATTTTTTGAAAAATTTTTGAGTAACAGGGGCTAAAATCGCCCCTTTTGTTGTGAAACCAGAAGTTTCTTTGCATAAAGGATATAGGACGGATTTGTTATTTGGCGATCAGTCTCTCAACTTCATGGCACGCAGCTTTTCGGCAATCATTCTTTTTGGCGCCTTTTGTACTTCATGTGATGCATTGGGATCGACAACTGTATACTTCACTTTTGGGTGCGCTTGCTTCATTCCATACCTCCTCGCTTGATTTGATGGTTGACAGCAGGATATACAGTGCTGCATTCCTGTTTTATGATAGTCATAAGATGAATAGAACGTTTCAAAAATAAAGATATCCCTAATAAAAAGCCCTCTCTTTGCGCTCAAGAATCGCGCAAAGGGAGGGCTTTTGTTACACAGGGGAGGGAACTTGCCAGACTTCGGCTGGCGGCTTGCCGGACGGCCACAAGGCAGATCCGGCTCAACGGGTCATCTGGCGGGCTGACACCAATCAGTTCCAATAGCTGTGCCCACCATAGAGCAGACGGAACAGGGCCTCCACATAATAGTAGTCCCCCCAGATGGTGCTCTCATCCACCCCCCGATTATGGGGGATGGAGTACACCCCGTGGAGCAGCAGGCCGTCGGCCCGGGGCAGCTCCCGGGTGGTATAGTCCCGGGCCAGGGAGCCCATCATCCGGTTCAGCGCCCGCCCATAGTCTCCGCGCTTTGGGTGGGTCAGCGGGAGGTGGCGCAGCAGCTCCTGAATCCCGCAGCAGACAATGGCGGCGGCGGAGCTGTCCCTGGGCTGATTCCCCTGGGTAAAGCACAGATCCCAATAGCACACCCCGTCCTCCGGCAGATGGGCCAGGAAATAGTCCAGCAGGCGGCAGGCGGTGTCCAGGAAGCTCCGATCCCCGGTGTGGGCATAGCTCAGGGCAAAGCCGTAAATCCCCCAGGCCTGCCCCCGCGCCCAGCAGGAGCTGTCGCTGTACCCCTGGGCGGTGGAGCCAAACCGGGGCGCGCCGGTCTCCACATCCATATAGAACGTATGGTAGGTGGAGTTATCGGGCCGAACCAGATACCGCTGGGCCTGTCTCGCGTGGCTGAGGGCCATCTCATAGCAGCTCCGATCCCCCGTCATGCGGGCCGCCTGATAGAGGAGGGGCAGGTTGAGCAGGCAGTCCACGATCATCCGCCCCCGGTTCTCCGGGTCGTTCAAATCCCCCCACGCCTGGATGATTCCCGCCTGGGGAAGGTAGCGGGCCTTCAGGTAATCCGCCGCCTTCAGGAAGCAGGCCCGGGCCCGCCCGTTGCCCCGCAGCACCGCCGCGGGGTAGCAGGACAGGCTGTAGAGGAACCCCAGGTCGTGGAGATCCACGTACCCCGGCTTCTCCACCCGCTCATAGAAGGACTCCAGATGGCGATCCAGGACGTCCAGATATCTGTCCTCCCCCGTATGCTCGTAGAGCAGCCACATCATTCCTGCGAAAAAGGAAGTTGTCCACTCAATATTTTCCCGCTCGGCGGGATAGACCAGCCCCTCTGTGTTCGCCCCGGGGAAGCAGTCCCGGAACCGGGGCAGCATGGCGTCCACCTTTTCCTTGCAGAAGGCCAGCTCCCGGCGCGCGAACTCCTGCGTCAGCGTGAAATCGCTCTCGTTCATGCCGCTCATCCTTTCAAGCCGCTGGTGGCGATGCCCTGGACAAACTGCTTCTGGAAGATCAGGAACACGATGATCACCGGGATCAGGGACACCACGCTGGCCGCCATGATCAGACCGTACTCGGTGGAATACTGGCCCATGAACATCCGGATGCCCAGCTGCACCGTTTTCAGTTCGGTGCTGTTCAGGTAGATCATGGGCCCCATGAAGTCGTTCCAGTTGCTGACGAAGGTGAAGATCACCAGGGTGGCGATGGACGGCCCCATCTGGGGCAGCACAATCCGCCGGTAGATGCCGTACTCGCTGAGCCCGTCGATGCGGGCGGCCTCCAGCAGCTCATTGGGTATGCCCATGCAGAACTGCCGCAGGAGGAACACCCCGAAGGCGTCGAAGGAGTGGAGCAGGATGAGCACCGCGTGGGTGTCCACCATGTGGAACACGTTGTTCATCATGGTGTACTGGGGCAGCATATACACCTGCCAGGGCACGGCGATGGTGGCCACATAGAGCAGGAACAGCAGGTTGCGCCCCTTGAACTGGCACTTGGCGAAGCCGTAGGCGGCGAAGGAGCAGGTAAATACCTGGATGATGGTGGTGATGATGGTGACCTTGAAGGTATTGAAGGTGAAGCGGAGCATGGGCACCTGCTCCCAGATGCGCTGGTAGTTGCTCCAGGCCGGGTCGCTGGGGATCCACTCGATGGGGATGCGGAACACGTCCTTGTCCAGCTTCAGCGACGCGCTGAGCATCCACACCAGGGGCAGCAGGGTGACGGCGCAGATCAGGATCAGCGCCGCGTACAGCAGCACCTTTCTCCAGGTGGGTATCTTGTTCAGCATAAGGCTCCCCTTCCCTTATTCGGAGAATTTCTTTTCCAGCCGGAACTGGAACAGGGTGATCACCGCCACAATGGCGAACAGCACCATGGCCGCCGCGCTGGCCCGGCCGTAGTCCCAGGAGACGAAGGACTGGTTGTAGATGTACTGGGACAGCAGGGTGGTGGCGGTGCCCGGCCCGCCCTCGGTGAGGGCGTAGATCAGGTCGAAGGACTTGAAGCTGTTGATGGTGAGCATCATGGCCACAAAGAAGGTGGCGTTGCGCAGCAGGGGCCACTTGATGCGCCAGAACCGCTGCCAGGCGTTGGCCCCGTCGATCATCCCAGCCTCCACCAGGGAGGTGGGGATGTCCTGGAGGGCGGCCAGGTAGATGATCATGTAGTAGCCCATGTTCTTCCAGATGTTCACCACGATCACCGCGGGCAGGGCCCACTTGGTGGAGGCGAACCAGCCCGGGGGATCCGCCACCCCTAAAGCCCGGAGGATCTCATTGATAAGGCCCATGTCCTTCTGGAACAGCATCTGCCACACCGCGGCCACCGCCACCACCGAGGCCACGTAGGGGAAGAAGATGGCGGTGCGGAAAATGCCGATGCCCTTGAGCTTCTGGTTGATCAGCACCGCCAGCCCCAGGGAGAGCAGCATAGTGATCCCCACGGAGAACACGGTGAAGATCACGGTCTTGATCACCGCCTGCTGGAATACCTTGTGGGTGAAGATATACTTGAAGTTGTCCAGCCCCACGAACTTCATGGGGTTGTAGCCGTCCCACTTGTTGAAGCACAGCAGCAGGGCAAACAGGATGGGAATGAGGTTGAGCACAAAGAAGCCGACAAAGTTGGGGGTGATGAAGGACAGGCCCACCAGCGTCCGCCGCCGTCTCAGGGTCATGCCGCCGCCCTTGGGGGCGGCGGGGGCCTTCCGGCCCGCCGTTTCCTTGACCGCCATAGGGTTTACCTCCTATTCTTTGAATATGGCGAAGGGGCAGAACCGGCGTCCTGCCCCTTCGCACAGTAAGCGAATGGTTATCCCTGGATGGACTTGGACTGCTCGCCCATGTCGGCCAGGACGGTGTCCAGGTCGCTCTCGCCCAGCATGATGAGGCTGTGCTGCTCGCCCAGCATCTGGTTGACCTCGGAGACCTTGTCGGCAACGGGGCGGTCACGGACAATGTTCTTCACCTGGAGGGCCTCCAGCGCGCCCTCGGGGTAGCCGTCCACGCTGGTGAGGGCCTTGAGGGTGTCGTTATCCAGCAGGGCGGGGACGCCGCCCTGGGCGGCCACCGCGGCCGCGCCCTCAGCGCCGCACACGAACTTCACGAACTCCCAGGCCAGATCCTGGTTGGGGCTGGCGGCGTTGATGCAGATGGGGGTGGTGGCGCCCACGGTGTAGCCGGCCTCTACGTTATCGGGGTGGGGCAGGGTGGCGATGCCCCAGTTGACGGAGCTCTCACCCTTGTTGATCTTGTCGATCATGGTGGCGGCGAACCAGGTGCCCATGGGCATCAGGGCCACGGAGCCGTCGGAGAACACGCCGCTGTAGTGGAGGTTGGCGGTCTTGACGGTGCCGTAATCCATGCAGGTCTTGTCGTCGTTCTGCATCCGCAGCACCATCTCATAGTAGGGCTTGAAGAAGCTGTAGTCGGTGGCCATGATGGTGTGCTGCCCGTCCTGGACGGCCCAGTTCTGGATGCAGGCCTGCCAGGTGTGGAAGAACGCACCGTACTTCTTGTCCACGCCCTCGCCCATGGTCACCTTCTTGGCCAGCTCCTCGAACTCGGCCCAGGTCATGTCGTTGGAGGGATAGTCCACGCCGGCGGCATCAAAGATGTCCTTGTTGTAGAACAGGACGTAGTAGTCGGTGCGGAAGGGCATCCCGATCTGCTTGCCGTCGATGTTGAAGTCCTCAGCCTGGCCGTTGTAAATGCCCAGATCCAGGCCGTCCCGGCTGATGTAGCTGCTCATGTCCGCCATCTGGCCCCGGTTGGCGATGGGGTAGATGGTGTCGGCATCCTTGACCCAGAACACATCCACGTCGCTGCCGCCATTGAGCATGACGGACAGCTTGGTGCCGTAGTCGGCGGAGGGAATGTCGATGGGCTCAATGGTGACGCCGGGGTTGGCGTCCTCAAAGGCCTTGATGACGGAGGAGAAGATGGCGTCGGCCGTCAGATCCCACATGGACACCTTCAGGGTGCCGGTGAGCTCCTGGGGCTCGTCGGGGGCGTCAGTCTGGGTGGTCGGAGGGTCGGTCTTGGCGGGGGCGGGGGGATCGGTTTCAGTGGGCTTGCCGCTGGTGCAGCCGGCCAGCAGGCCCAGGCACAGGGCGCCCGCCAGGACAAGAGCAAGAATCTTTTTCATCAAAATCAACTCCTATACCGAACTGTAATTTTTCGCAGGGATGCCTCCCTTGGCTGTATTGTAGCCCATCGCGGGGGAGGTGTAAAAGGCCAAATCTACACAAATACCAATACGAATCTTTACCAATGGCTCTTTATCGGGCTGAAAAATTCTCGAAAGTTATATTATTCTACAAATCGAATTGCGCGGTCCAAAAAAATGCGGTATACTTAATTAAGAGAATGGGGGCGGACGGGGTGGAGAAAAAGCGCTACTGGGGCATCCGCGCCAAGATCATCCTGTGCACGGTGCTGTGCGTGGTGGCCGTGGGGGTGGGGAGCAGCCTGTACCTCTACCAGTCCATGCAGCGGATCATCTCCGACAAGATCGCCCAGATCGACCGGCTCAACGCCGGCACCATCGCCGCCCGGCTGGACGACTGCCTGGCCCAGGTGCAGACCCTCCAGGCCTACTGCGGCAGCTCCGGGCGGGTGAGCAGCGCCCTGAACCAGACCCCCGGCACCCCCCGGGCGGTGGCCGCCGCCCTCGGCGCTCAGAACGCCATCAACGTCTACCTGCGCACCTCGTCCATCGACAGCTACATCAACCGCCTGCTGGTGTTCAACGAGGAGGGCATATACGTCAGCGCCGTCACCGTCTACGACGGCAGCCTGCGGGATCTCTCCAACCTGCTGGACTCGGAGCAGTTCCGGGACTGGAAGGAGTCCGGGCAGTCCGGCTTCCGGCGGCTCTACCCCTCCCTGAACCCCCACCGGGCGGACTGCTTTGCCCTGTTCGTCCCGGTGTACGGCTATGCCTCCAACCGGCTGGGCTACGTCTACATCGAGCTGAGCCCTGAGATCATCACCGACGTGCTGGCCCCCTACAATGACCTGAACCTCTTTTTCGTCCAGACGGCGGAGGGGGATCGCCTCACCACGGGGGGCGCCCTCCCGCTGGTGGAGGCCGTGCCCGCCCAAGCCGCCCAGGGGGACGAATTCACGTACGGCGGCGTGGTGTATGCCCTACAGAACCACGCCCTGGAAGCCCAGGAGCTGGTGCTGTCCAGCTGCGTCAACCTGACCCGGCTCCAGGCCGACAACCACGATATCCTGTTTTCCGCGGTGACGGTGATCCTGATGATTGTCCTCATCGCCGTGTTTATCCTCAGCCTGCTCACCCACTACATTACCACCCCCATCCGCCGCATCACGGAGAAGATCAACCGCATCGCCCTGAACGACTACTCCTTCGACCCGGAGCTGGAGCGGCCCCGCAGCGAGATGGGGGAGATCGGCGCCCGGCTCAACGAGCTGGGCCTGGGCTTCCAGCAGCTCTTGTCGGAAACCATCGCCCTGCATGACGAGCGGGCCAGGATCGAGATGGACCTGCTCCAGTCCCAGGTCAACCCCCACTTCCTCTACAACACGCTGAACTCCGTCCACTGGATGGCAGTGGTACAGAAGAACACCGGCATCGAGAAGCTGGTCAAGAGCCTGGTGAACCTGCTGCGCAACATCAGCAAAGGGGTGTCGGACAAGATCCCCCTGGAGGAGGAGCTGGCCCTGCTGGACGACTATGTCAGCATCCAGTCCATCCGCTACATGGGCTCCTTCGAGTACGTGTGCACCGTGCCCCAGGAGCTGCGCCGGTATAAGGTCATCAAGTTCACTCTCCAGCCCCTGGTGGAGAACGCCATCTTCCACGGCATCGTGCCCAAGGGCTCCTTCGGCACCATCACGGTGAACGCCTTCGAGGAGGGGGAGATGCTGGTGCTCACCATCACCGACGACGGCGTGGGCATGACCGACGGCCAGGCCCGGGCGGCGCTCCAGCCCGGGGACGGGCCGGATCAGGCCTCCATGACGGGCATCGGCCTGGGCAATGTGAACCGGCGGCTGAAGCTGGCCTACGGCAAGCGGGCGGGCGTGCGCATCGAGAGCGTGGCGGGAGAGTATACCAAGGTCTATGTCCGTGTCAATAAGGAAGCCTGAGAGAACAGGAGGGTGCCTATGTACCGCGTCCTATTGGCCGACGATGAGCCCATCATCCTCTCCGGCCTGCAATCCATGCTGGACTGGGAACGGCAGGGCTGCACTGTCTGCGGCGCCGCCCGGGACGGGCAGCAGGCCCTGGAGTTGGTGGAGATCCGCCGTCCGGACATCGTGATCTGCGACATTACAATGCCCCGGCTCACCGGCCTGGAGCTGCTGGAGGCCTGCGCCCAGCAGTATCCACAGCTTGTGTTTGTCATGCTCACCAACCACCAGGACTTTCACATGGCCCAGCAGTCCCTGCGGGGCCGGGCGGTGGACTATCTGCTGAAGATCGATCTGGACGAGGAAAAGCTGGCCCACTCTCTGCGGCTGGCCATCGACGAGTGCGAAAAGCGGCGCAGGCTCTGCGCCCCCTCCCTCCCCCGGCAGGCGGGCACCCTGGCGGAGGCTGCCGCCCGCCACGCCGCCGCCCTGCTCTCACCGGAGGGCGGATACGGGGCGGAGCGGGCCATTGCCGCCCTGGAGGGACTGGGGGCGGCCGACCGCTGTGCCGCCGCCCTGCTGATTCTGGAGCCCTCCGCCATCCCGGACATCGGCTCCTTCACCCGGGAGGAGCAGCAGCGCCTGTTCCGCTTCCACCTGAATCTGGCCGTGGATGTGGCGGAGAAGGTGTTCCGGGGCACCGGCTTCACCCTTCTTCCCCCGGAATCGGAAAACGGCACGGCGGCGTTTTTCCTCTGGGGGCTGGAGGACACCACGCCCATTGCCCAGTACCAGGCCCGGCTCGCCGCCGCCTTCCGGGACATCTCCCAAATGCGGCTGAGCGTGCTGGCTACCGGGATCCTGTCTGGACGGGGGCTGGGTGAGCTGCGCGTTCAGGCGGAGCTGCTCAAACGGGAGCACGCCCTCTCCCCCCGGCCCTTCCTGAGCTGGTCACAGTCCATGGGCAGGACGGACTACGTGGCCGCCGCCAAGCGCTACGTGGATTCCCACATCCTGGAGCGGGTGCTGGTACAGGACGTGGCCGCCGCCATCGGCATCACCCCCAACTATTTGTCCAGCCTGTTCAAACGGCAGCTGGGGCAGAATTTTATGGATTACGTCAACGCCACCAAGGTGAAATACGCCTGCGCCCTCCTCCAGGACGGGGCCCATATGGTGTACGAGGTGTCCCATATGCTGGGCTACGACAACGCCTACTACTTCACCAAGGTGTTCAAGCGGTACATGAACATGACGCCAACGGAATACCAGGCTCGCGCTGCGGCGCAGGGGGACAGCTCCCAACGCTGAGTCCCTGCCGCGCCGTACAGAAACACCATGCCGTTGGCGATGTTCCAGGTGCGCGTGCCCTCCCCGGCGAGAAAGGTGGTGCTGTGCTGTGGTCGATAAGCTGTTTGAGGATCTGTGCGCGCTGGATGAGGTGGAGGCCCTTGCCCTGGGTGGTTCCCGTGCCGGGGAGCGGTTTGACGAGGCATCCAACTATGACGTGTACCTCTATTGCCGGGGGCCGGTGCCGGCAGAGGCCCGCAGGGCGATCCTCTCCAGGTATTGTTCCATCATGGAGATCGGCAACCATTTTGAGGAGAATCTGGAGAAGCTGTTTCAAGCTCTGTACCACGCGCCGGAGCGGGTAGCAGCGGACATACAGGCGATCATCCGGGAACTGGAGAGAATTTGCGGGCGGCAGCATAAAACCAGATCGTCAGCGGAAGATGGGTACGATGCAGGACAGTCCCCGCCGTGACCGAGCTTTGCCGGTGGCAGTGTCTGCAGACATATTCCCGGCGTCCGCGCAGCCGGTAGCAACCTGTTCCGCCGCACTTCGGGCAGATAACGCCATCTGGCCAGCGCTGCTCAAACAAATAGGCCTCGCAGGCTTCCTCCGTTTGGAACCGCTGCCGGAACTCTTTGAAGTTCATCCCTTTTTGCTGGCTCATCTTCCCCGCCACCCTTCTTTGGTGCGGTTATACTATTATTCCTGTTGTCCCATTATCCGGCACGATATCTTGGGCCTTGTTGACTTATCACGATAGCCACGTATAGATATGATCCGGGCATGCTTGTACCTCAATAATTTCTACACCTTTCTGCTCACCCAGTTTTCTCAATATAAATCCGATATCCTTTTTGATTTCCCCGTATATCGCCATCCTCCGATACTTCGGTACAAACACAATATGGTATTGACATCTCCACCTCGTATGTTTTAAACTATTTATGTCTTTCTCCATTTGAAAAGCCTCCTTGATTAATTGATGTTGGTCGGCAAACCCTTAAACAAGGAGTCTTTTTGTCCATAGCTAAAGCTTTTTCTTGTCACTGGCAGAGCCAGTGGTTGTCTACCAACGCGAAAAGAGGCCGTCCCGCATACACGGGACGGCCTCTTTGTCAGTCTTGCACCTCTACGGCCCCGGGCTTGTCCAGTCCGTCCCGCAGGGCCCGGAGCTGATCGGCGGAATAGCGGTACACCTTGTCGCAGAACTGACAGGTCAGCTCCGCGCCGCCCTGCTCCCGGATCAGCTTGTCCAGCTCGTCCTTCCCCAGGCTGATCAACGCCCGGGATACCCGCTCCTCCGAGCAGTAGCAGCGGTATTCGATGGGGGCGGTCTCCAGCACCTCCAGCTCAAAGTCGGCCAGTATCTCCCGCAGCAGCTCCAGAGGGGCCATCCCCCCGTCCAGCCGGGCGCTCACCGCGCCTAAACGGGCCACGCCCCGTTCCACTGCGGAGAT
The DNA here is from genome assembly GCA_910584285.1 of uncultured Oscillospiraceae bacterium. Lineage (GTDB taxonomy): Bacteria > Bacillota > Clostridia > Oscillospirales > Oscillospiraceae > Enterenecus. The sequence goes on along the minus strand of CAJTYK010000033.1, from coordinate 9,688 downwards.
CACCGCGTCGTCCGCCCCGGGCAGCAGCTGGATCAGGTAGCCCCCGGCGGCCTGCACCATCTGATCCGGGGCAATCAGCACCCCCAAGGCGCAGGCAGTGGGCACCTGCTCGCTCTCCACGAAGTAGGCGGCGATGTCCTCCGCGATCTCGCCCCCCACCAGCTGCACCGAGCCGATGTAGGGCTCTTTCATCCCCAGATCCCGGATGACGGTGAGATCGCCGTCGCAGCCCACGGCGGCCCCCACGTCCAGCTTGCCCTTGGCCTTCCGGGGCACGTCCACGGCGGGGTTCTGCACATAGCCCCGGACGTTTCCGGAGCTGTCCGACACGGCGGTGAGGGAGCCAAGCGGCCCCCCGCCCCGCACCCGCAGGGTGACGGAGCCCTCCTCCCCCTTCATGACGGCGCCCATCATGGACGCGGCCATCAGCAGCCGCCCCAAGGCGGCGGAGGCCACCGGCCAGCAGTCGTGGATGGCCCGAGCCCGCTCCACCGTGTCCCGGGCGGTGATGGCCATGGCCTTGATGGGCGCGTCCTTGGCGATGACGCGAATGAGTTGATCCATACGGTTCTATCCGTCCTTTCCGGCGGCGAAAAACACCCGCTGGGCCCCCGGCCTGGGGGCGGTCATGGTCATGCCGCCATACTGCTTCACGCTGTGGAAGCCCGCCTCCCGGAGGAAGCTCTCCAGCTCCTCCATGGTGTAGGCGTACTCCTCATGGTACTCCCCCTCCCGCAGCCAGCTGCCGTCCTCCTGCCGGAGGAACAGATCCAAGCCGTAGCCGCACACACGGCGGCGGGGGTGGTAGTCCGCCCGCCACACGCAGTAGAGGTCGTTGTCCTCGTCCAGGCAGGTCTGGCCGTCCGCCCCCTCCAGAGCGGCGGGGGTTTTCACGTCAAAGAGGAACAGCCCGCCGGGCGACAGGCTGTCAAACACGCTTTGGAACATCCGCTGCAGGCTCTTGGGCCGGGTGACATAGTTCACGCTGTCCAGGCCGGATACCACCCCGTCCACCGGCCCCAGCCGGTCAAATTTGGTCATATCCCGGCACAGAAAGCGCACATTCAGTCCGCGGCACTTCTGCTCCGCCACTGTGAGCATATCGGGTGAGAGATCCATAGCGGTGACGGCGTACCCCCGCCGAGCCAGTAGCCTGGTCAGGCTCCCGGTGCCGCAGCCCAGCTCCAGCACCGTCTCCACCGGGCGCTTGAGCCTGCGGAAGTGCCGCTGGGCGTAGTCGGCCCATTTGCCGTAGTCCACGTCGGCGGTGAGCCTGTCATAGCTTCCGGCCAGCGCCGTGTAGGCGTCCGTCATGACTTCACCCGGGGCAACACGGTCTTGTAGCCGTCCGCCCCATATTGCAGCGCACGGTTCACCCGGCTGATGGTGGCGCTGGACGCCCCGGTGCGCTGAAGGATGTCGTTGTAGATCAGCCCCTCGTCCAGAAGCTGGGCCACCTCCAGGCGCTGGGACATGGCCTTCAGCTCCGCCACGGTGCACAGATCCTCAAAAAAAGCGCGGCACTCCTCCGGGGTCTGGAGGGACAGAACCGCCTGATACAGCAGGGGACAGGGCTTGTGAAGCTGCTTTTGCATAGGGCATCCTCCCGTGAACTTGGTTGGGCGACGGAGGAGAATTTACCTCCGCCGTCCAAGCTATATTGTAACACGGCGCTTTACGGAAGTAAAGAGGGAAACGGAAAAAGGGGCCGCCGCAAAAGCGGCGGCCCCCCGGTGTGAGCATGGGATCAGACGTTGAAGCGGAACAGGATGATATCCCCGTCCTGCACCACGTACTCTTTGCCCTCGGAGCGGATCAGGCCCTTTTCTCGGGCGGCGGCCATGGAGCCGCAGGCCTTCAGATCCTCGAAAGCCACCGTCTCGGCCCGGATGAAGCCCCGCTCAAAGTCGGTGTGAATCTTGCCCGCCGCCTGGGGGGCGCGGGTGCCCCGGGTAATCGTCCACGCCCGGCACTCGTCCTCGCCGGAGGTGAGGAAGGAGATGAGACCCAGCAGGGTGTAGCTGGCCTTGATGAGCCGATCCAGACCGCTCTCCCCGATGCCCAGATCCTCCAGGAACATGGCCTTCTCGTCGGCGGGCAGCTCAGCAATCTCCGCCTCCAGCTTGGCGCACACGGGGATCACTTGGGCCCCCTCCCCGGCGGCCCGCTCCGCCACCTGGTTGTAGTAGGGCACCCCGGCAGGATCGGCGAAGCCGTCCTCGTCCAGGTTGGCGGCGTAGATCACCGGCTTCAGGGACAGCAGCTCGCTGGTAGCGATGAGGGCGGCGTCCTCCTCGTCCACCTCAGCCAGATAGGAACGGGCGGGCTTGCCATCGTTGAGCCAGTCCCGCAGGCCCTCGAACACCTCTGCCTCGTGGTTGAACTTCTTGTCCGCCTTGGCGGCCTTCCGGGCCTTGTCGATGCGGCGGTCGGCCATCTCCACGTCCGCCATGATGAGCTCCAGATCGATGATGTCCATGTCCCGGATGGGGTCGGTGGAGCCCTCCACGTGGATCACGTTGTCGTCATCAAAGCAGCGCACCACATGGACGATGGCGGCGCACTCCCGGATGTTGGCCAGAAACTTGTTGCCCAGGCCCTCTCCTCGGGAGGCCCCCTTCACCAGGCCCGCGATGTCCACAAACTCCACCACGGCGGGGGTGGTTTTCTTGGGCTTATAGAAGTCGGACAGCCAGTCCAGCCGTTGGTCGGGCACCGCCACAGTGCCCACGTTGGGGTCGATGGTGCAGAAGGGGTAGTTGGCGCTCTCCGCGCCGGCGTTGGTGATGGCGTTGAACAGGGTGGACTTGCCCACGTTGGGCAGGCCGACGATTCCTAATTTCATATCGTTTTACATCTCCTTGAAAAGTACTGATTTATCAATGGTTTTCAGGTTTTGTCCCTTTAGAGCTTTACGATTACTGTACCATTTCTTCACCATTTTGCCATTAACTTATGTGCAGCTACATTCTGCTGGCCTCAAATTGCCCTACGCCGGCGGTCAGTGAGTCATCTGTCACATGCACATATTTATCCACGGTGGTCTGGATACTGGTGTGACCCAATAGCTTCTGACGTACCTTCGGCTGCGTCCCGCAGAAGCATCTTGCCAATCACCGACTGAATGTTGTTTACATACCGTTCGCGGTAGTTTCAGCGAGTATTCGGGGCCAAATCACCTACAATATTCTCAATCCAAAACTCAAACCATGCGTCTACCGTGATGTCAGGTAACGCAAGGTTTCCTTCATGCGGCTCAACGCTCTGTCCTCCCTGCCTTTCAAGTTCTTTCCCAGGATTCGGCTCCTTTCTCGCAAAGAAAGAGGGCGATATCTACTACACTATAAGTATAGCAGATACCGCCCTCTTTCTCAAGCGTCATTTTGCCGCTCTTTTTAACAGGTCATATCATAAGTTTCTGTCCAATATAATCCCTCAATTCCCTCTGTTTTACCAGCTTTTAAGAACCAACAAAAAGGACAAACGGACAGTTGGGCATCAGCTTTGAGCGCCAGATACGACTTATTGATTCTGCGCTTCCACAGCCTCTGTACGCCAAACAAATTTCACTTGGCCATCCATATCGGGATTGATGCCGGAGAAGGAATTGTACCGCTCCGACACCGCCTTTACCGCGTCCACCCGATCCATGAGGCCGCCCAGGTCGCCGTCGAAGGCATCCACCAGCTTTTGCACTCCCTGCTCGTCGAACTCCTTCAGACCGTCGGACAGCTCCATGGCTCCGTCCCGCAGCTGAGTCACGCCGTCGATGAGGGCGGGGGCGCTGTTCTGCATCGTGAGGATGCCGTCATAGAGTTGGCCCGCCCCGGCGGACAGGCTGTCCGCACCGTCCTTCACAGAACCGATGCCGGTATTCAGCTCTCCGGCCCCGGCGGCGGACTGGGCCACCCCGGCGGTGTAGCTCTGGAGGCCCTGATAAAAGCTGTTATAGCTGTCCAGGCTGGCCTTCAGCGCGGCCACCTGCTGTCCGGCGGGGGAGTCCCCGGCGGAGGCGATCACCCCGTCCAGCACCTGGGCATAGTTTTGCGCTGTGAGCTCAGGAGCCTGCACACCCGCCGCGGCCAGCTGGGCATTGGCGGAGCCGAGCAGGGTTTGGAACACCTGGGCGGCACCTCCGGTCAGGGCGGTGTTCTGCTGAGCCAGAGTGTCCAGGCCCTGGCTCAGGGCGGCGGAGCCGGTCTGGAGCTGGGCGGCCCCGGCGGACAGGCTGTCCGCTCCCTGGGTGAGCTGGGCGGCCCCGGCCGCCAGCCGGCCGATGCCGGCCACCAGCTCGTTGGAGCTGTCCAGCAGGGTGCACAGCCCGTCGTACAGCCGAGAGGAGCCGTCCATGAGCTGCCCCATGGCGTCGGTGAGCTCCTCCAGCTTGCCGTCCAGATCGTCCAAGCCGCCAAAGCCCCCGGCTTCATCAGCTGCGTCGTTGAAAAGGCCATTGGCGGCCAGGGTGACGGTGGTCTCCAGAGAGAAGTTTTCCGCGTCGGCGGTGATCTCCACGAAGTCGGGCAGATCCAGTGTGTCCCGATCCAGCCCCAGGCTGTCCTGGAGGCCGGGGAAGGCCAGGCCGGCCACAATGGTGCGATCCCCGTCGTTGACGATCTTGCCGTTGGACACGGATACATTGGAAAATACGTCGTTGTCCAGCAGCACCCCGGTGAGCATGGCGAAGGGCACATAAATCTTCTCTTGCTTGCCGTTGACGCTGACCGTCTCATACTGGTTGTTGGCATAGTCAAAACGGATGGTGACCTTGCCGCTCTTGCCCGCCAATTCTTCGGGGGTGACGGGCTGGCCGTTCAGGGTGTAGGACACCGCTACGCTCACAGGCAGCTCCTCCTCGAGGGAGCCCTGGTAGTAGATGTCGTTCCCCCGGGCATCCCACACGCAGGCGTTGTCCCCGCTCAGGGTAAAGGTCTCGTCCCCCTTCACGTTTTCAATGCCGGTGAGCCGGGTCACGTCATCAATGGCGTCGTCGCCCCTGGTATTCTGCACCCAGTCGCTGACGATGATCTTGTCCACCGAGCCGTCGGCGCGGGCCAGGACGTACACGGTTTCGTCCTTCACATTTTTTTCCGCGCCGGGAGTATAAGAGGACGTGGAAATCACTTTCGCGCCGCTGTCCACCGGGGCGGAATCTCCGGAGGCGGAGGGGGTGTCCCCCGTGCTGTTTACCGCGTAGGCAACGCCGCCCACGCCGCCCAGGGCCAGGATCGCACACAGGGCGATGGACAGAGCTTTTACAACAGGTTTTTTCATTTTACATAGACCTCCTGGTTGGAAATTTTGGGGTGCCTGGACTGCCTCATGCCCACGGTGGTGGCGCAGATAAGCTTGTCGCACAGCAGCAGCAGGGCGGGCAGGATAAAGATGACGGACGCCATGCTGATGACGGCCCCCCGGGCCATGAGCATACACATGGAGCTGATGATGTCGATCTCGGAGTAGAGGGCCACGCCGAAGGTGGCGGCAAACAGGCCCATGCCGGACACGATGACGGAAGGAATCGAGGTAGTCAGGGCGGTGTGAACCGCCTGCCTCTTATCTGCACCGCTGATGCGCTCCGCCTTGTAGCGGGTCGTCATCAAAATGGCGTAGTCCACCGTGGCGCCCAGCTGGATGGTGCTGATGCAGATGGGGGCGATGAAGGGCAGGCTCTGGCCCAGGTAGTGGGGCAGGCCCAGGTTGACAAAGATGGCGGCCTCAATGACCGCGATGAGGATGAAGGGCAGGGTGAAGCTCTTTTCCACCAGGGCGATGATGACGAAAATGGCGATGATAGACACGGCGTTCACCATTTTGAAGTCGTGGTCCGTGGTCTGGATCATGTCCCTCATGCAGGGGGCCTCACCGATGAGCATACCCCCCTGGTCGTACCGCTTCAAAATGTCGTTCAGTTCCCCGATCTGGGTATTTACCGCGTCGCTGGCCACCTTGTATTCGGAGTTGATGAGCAGCAACCGCCAGTTGTCGCTTTTCAGCTTCTCGGTGACAGACTGGGGCAGGAACTCCTCGGGCACCCGGGGGCCCAACACCGACTCCAGGCCCAGCACGTACTTCACGCCGTCCACCTGCTCCATCTCTCGAGCCATGGCCCGCACGTCCTTGGCGGGCAGCTCGGCGTCCACCAGCAGCATATGGGTGGAGGCGATGTTGAAGTCATTCCGGAGCTTGCCCTCGGCGATGACGTATTCCATGTCCTCGGGCAGACACTGGCCCATGTCATAGTAGACCTCGCCGTTGGTCTGGTTATAGCCGTAGAGGGCCGGCGGGATGATAAGGGCAAAGAGGACCAAAAACACAGGGAAGGCTTTCACCACGCCCCCAGCCAGCTTGCCCATGTTGGGGATGAGGGAGCGGTGGCGGGTCTTTTGCAGGGGCCTGTCGAACACCAGGATCAGGGCGGGCAGCACGGTGACGCAGCCCACGACCCCCAGCAGCACACCCTTGGCCATGACGATGCCCAGATCCCGGCCCATGGTAAAGGACATGAAGCAAAGGGCGATGAAGCCCGCCACGGTGGTGATGGAGGAGCCCACCACCGAGGTGAGGGTGGCCTGGATGGCGTGGGCCATGGCCTCCTTGTTGTCCTCATAGCGCCCGCGCTGCTCGTTGTAGCTGTTCCACAGGAAGATGGAGTAGTCCATGGTGACGGCCAATTGCAGCACCGCGGACAGGGCCTTGGTGATGTAGGAGATCTCCCCCAGGAAGTAGTTGGAGCCCAGATTCATCAGGATCATCATGCCGATGCTGGCCAGGAACACGAAGGGCACCAGCCAGCTGTCCAGCAACAGCAGCATGGCCGCGCAGGCCAGGGCCACGGCGATGCCTACGTAAATGGGCTCCTCTACCTCGCACAGATCCTTCAGATCCGTAACCAGTGCGGACATACCGGACACAAAGCACCGCTCCCCCGCCAGGGTTCGGATCTCCCGGATGGCGTCCATGGTCAAATCGGAGGAGGTGGAGGTGTCGAAGAACACCGCCATCATGGTGGCATTTCCCGTGTTGAAGGCGTCATAGAGCCTGTCGGGCAGCAGCTCCATGGGGACGGAGACATCCATAAGGGAGTCGTACCACAGCACGGTGTCCACGTGCTCCACTTGCTCCACCTGTTCTTTCAGGGCGGCGGCGTCCTTGGCGGGCATATCCTCCAGAATGAGGAAGGAGAAGGCCCCCTTGTGGAAATCGTCCAGCAGCTCGTTCTGGCCGATGACAGTGTCCATGTCCTCGGGCAGATAATTCAGCATATCATAGTTGACCCGGGTGGCCGCCATGCCCAGCGCCGAGGGGAGCATCAGCAGCAGGGCGCAGATCAGGATGGGGATGCGGCATTTGACTACCGCTTTGGAAAATTTCATAGCTTCATACGTCCTTTCACAGTTTACAATGGTTCGTCCTCCACCTCATAGGAGGTGACCTCGATGACGTCGGGCTGTTGGTGGTTTATGATCTTTACCGTGCTCACCGCCACGCAGAGGTTCAGGACACCCTCCGCCAGCAGGGCGGCCCCCAGCAGGATGGTGAGCAGCCGGGCGCTGTCCCAGGGCCGGAACACCAGGGCCAACCCAACGGCTCCGACCGCGATGGCCAGGGCCAAGGTCAGCCACCAGGTAGAGATGCCGAAGCGCCTGGCGTCCACGGCGATCTGCACCTTATAGAGCCCGTCGGTGAGCACTGCCACGCCCAAAGCGGTGAAGATGAAGTCCAGCACCTGGGTGGGCCGGATCAGCACCAGCACGCCCAGGGCGATGAGCAGCAGCCCGAAGCCCAGGTCATACTGAAAGGCCAGCCGGTACAGATCACGGGAGAAGTAGCCCACCAGCTTGACGGCGCCGAACAGGATCATGGCCACTCCCAGCACACGGCCGATGAGGCTAGCGGAGAGATCCGGCTTAGCCATGAATACCACGCCGGCGGTGCAAAATACCAGGGACATAATGATGTAGCCGGTTTTGGCCGCCCACATGGGGATGGTACAGCGGGTTTTCATTTGTTACACCTCCTGTCGGTTGCTTGTTTCCCTTGTGTAATGGGGAGTATAGCAGGGAGCCAAACCCTTTACCATAGGCATAAAAAGTCCCCATGCCTAAAAAATAGGCACGGGGAAACTACTGCCTGAAATTCAGACACGGGACAGGGCTGTGCCTAAAAATCAGGTACGGGCCTGTCCCGTGTTGGAAAAAGCTAAAGTTCAGTGGTTTAACTGCTCCAGGCCGCTCTTTTGCAAAGCGCACACCCTGCGGAAGTAATCGGCGATGTCGTCCTTCATCCCGCCGTTGAGCCAGTCGATGACCGAGCCGAAGCAGGCGCACTTGTGCAGCCGGATCAGGGCGTCCAGATCCTGGGGAGCTATGGGCTTCTCCGCGAACTCCGCGTTTAAGTAGGCGGATACGATGTACTGGCAGGCGTCCATGAGGTGCTGCTCGAATACGTCCCGGCTCAGGGAGTTGTAGATGTGGTAGATGGCCCGCCGGTTCTCCATCACCAGCTCGATCACCGCATCGGCGCACTCCTCCACCGACGAGACGGTGGGGTGCTTCTGGATCAGGTTCTGGACCTGTTCCCCGATGACCTCCTCCGCCAGGGCGGGCAGATCCTCAAAGTGATAATAGAAGGAATTGCGGTTGATGCCGCATTTTTCTACAATGTCTTTCACGGTGATTTCATTTAATGGACGCTGGTTCAGCAACGTCAAAAAGGTTTCCTTAATGGCCCTCCGTGTAAAATTTGCCATGGCGCACCTCCGCAGATTGGTTTGGTTTAAGGCTACAAGGCGGCACTGGAAAAGTCAAGGATTATTTTTTAATAGCTGCATGAATAGATTATACAGAAGCAAACTCGTCCATGCATTTTTACTTGAAATATTTATGCGCTTAAAGTATACTACTAAAAAATGGCTGGCGGCTGAGCCGGAAAGCATTTCGTAATTATTTTGTATTTGAGACGATTGATCAACGCGATGGAGGGTTTTATATGTCACAGATGACAAAACAGGCATTAGAAGCATCGCTGAAAAACCTGTTGCTCCAAAAACCGCTGAACAAAATCACGATCAACGATGTTGCGGAGGACTGCGGCATCAGCCGCATGACCTTCTATTACCACTTCAAGGACATCTATGATCTGGTGGAGTGGGTTTGCATGGAAGACGCAAAGCAGGCGTTGGCAGGTAAAAAATCTTATGATACTTGGCAGGAAGGATTCATAAGTATTTTTCAAGCTGTCCAGAAAAACAAACCCTTTGTTATGAACGTTTACCGTGCTGTGAGCCGGGAGCGTATTGAGCAGTATCTGAATCCCCTGATTCACAATTTGATTTTGGGTGTTGTGGAGGAAAAAGCGAAGGGGATGACGGTAAATGAAGCAGACCGGCAGTTTATTGCCGAGTTTTATGAGCACGCATTTCTCGGCGTCATGCTGGAATGGATCGGCGGGAATATGAAGGAGGACCCCGCCGCCATTGTAGAGCGCACCAGCATGGTGCTCCGCGGAAACATTGTCCGGGCGCTGAACGCCTTTCGCACTGACAAACCCTTACATTTAGAGGAAAATGATTAAAAAATAAGCAAAACGCCCGGCATGATTAAAACTTTATCATGCCGGGCGTTTTGTTTATAGCAGCCTGTCGAAAAAGTCTGCCGAGGGGCAGACTTTTTCATATATAAGAGGTAAA
>CAJTYK010000032.1 GCA_910584285.1 uncultured Oscillospiraceae bacterium | reverse complement strand
GTGGAGCACGCCAAGGAGGAGGGCATCATCTTCAAGACCCTCACCAACCCCACCGAGATTTTGGGCTACCACAACCCGGACGACCCCAGGGATCCGAAAAACGGCTCCGTGTCCGGCATCCGCTGCGTGGAGATGGAGCTGGGCGAGCCGGACGCGTCGGGCCGCCGCCGCCCCATCGTGAAAGCCGGCAGCGAGTTTGAGATCGCGCTGGACTGCGTGATCATGGCCCTGGGCACCAGCCCCAACCCGCTGATCAAGTCCACCACCCAGGGGCTGGACACGGAGAAGTGGGGCGGCATCATCGCCGACGAGCACGGCCTCACCAGCCGGGAGAACGTCTACGCCGGCGGCGACGCGGTGACCGGCGCGGCCACGGTGATCCTGGCCATGGGCGCGGGAAAGACCGCCGCTCAGGCCATCGACGAGGCCCTTTCCAAATAGGAAAAGCTGTGCTATAATAACTGCCGGGGTTTGCACCCCGGCAGTTATTTTTGAGGAGGTTCTCATGATCATCTGGCTCAACGGCGCCTTTGGCGCGGGCAAAACCCAGACCGCCTGCGAACTTCACCGCCGCCTCCCCAGCTCCTACGTCTACGACCCGGAGAACGCCGGGTTCTTCCTCCGGGACAACCTGCCCCCCGGGCTGGCCCCGGCGGACTTTCAGGATCACCCCCTGTGGCGCTCCTTCAACCGGGAACTTCTGGACGACATCGCCTCCCGGTTTGACGGCCACGTCATCGTCCCCATGACCCTCACCGTCCGGGCCTATTACGACGAGCTGGTGGCCCCGCTGGCGGAAAAGCACGACCTGCGGCACATCATCCTCCAGGCCGGCGAGACCACCCTCCGCAAGCGCCTCGCCTCCAGGCTCGAGCGCCCCAACTCCTGGGCCCACCAGCAGATCCCCCGCTGCCTGCGGGCCTTTGCGTCGGAGATGCCGGGGCAGAAAATTGACACCGACGGTCTGACCCTGAGCCAGGTCGTCCATCGCGTCGGGGCGCTGTGCGGCCTGCCGCTGCTCCCCGACCAGCGCGGCCCGCTGCGCAGGCTGGCAGACCGCACCGTTACCCAGCTCCGGCACATCCGATAAGAGAAAGGCTGATCCCATGCTTTACGCCATTTTAGCCGCCGCTCTGGTGGCCCTCGACCAGATCGTGAAATACCTGGTGCGCGCCAACATCCCCCTGGGCGGGAACCTCCCCTTTATCCCCTATCTCCTGGATCTGACCTACGTCCAAAACACCGGCGCGGCCTTCTCCCTACTCAATTCCCACACCTGGCTGCTCACCCTCATCTCCGCCGTGGTAGTGGCGGCCATGTGCTGGCTCATCGTCAAGGGCTTTTTCAAAAACGCCCTGGGCCGCTGGGCCGCCGCCCTGGTGTTAGCCGGAGGCATGGGCAACCTCATCGACCGGGTGCTGCTGGGCTATGTCACCGATATGTTCCAGACCGTATTCATGGACTTCGCCGTGTTCAACGTGGCGGACTGCTGCATCACCATCGGCGTGCCCCTGCTGTTCCTGTACGTGTGGTTCTACGTGGGCAAGGACGAGAAAAAGGAGGACGGCCCCCATGACGCTGCCCAGCTTCCCCCTGACAATTCCTGAACCGGGCGGCCGGGCGGACGCGGTGATCTCCGCGGCGCTGGACGGCCTGACCCGCTCGGCGGCCCAGCGATGGCTGGAGGAGGGGCGGGTGACGCTGGACGGCAGGCCGCTGAAAAAAAACGCCCGCCTCCAGCCCGGGGACACGGTATACCTCACGCCCCCCCAGCCTCAGCCCATCGGCCTCGCCCCCCAGGACATTCCCCTAAACGTGGCCTATGAGGACGGCGACGTGATCGTAGTGAACAAGCCGGTGGGCATGGTAGTCCACCCCGCCCCCGGCCACCCGGACGGCACCTTGGTCAACGCCCTGTTATACCACTGTGGCAATAGCCTGTCCGGCATCAACGGCGAGCTGCGCCCCGGTATCGTCCACCGCATCGACCGGGACACCTCGGGCCTGATTATCGCCGCGAAAAACGACCGGGCCCACCTGTCCCTGGCGGCCCAGTTGCAGGATCATTCCCTGTTCCGCCTGTACCACGCCGTGGCGGTGGGGGGCTTCAAGGAGGACAGCGGCACGGTCGAAGCCCCTGTCGCCCGCCACAAGACCGACCGCAAGCGCATGGCGGTCAACCCCGATGGCCGGGAGGCAGTCACCCACTGGCAGGTAGTGGACAGCCAAAACGGCTATACCCACCTGACCTGCCGTCTGGAGACGGGCCGCACCCACCAGATCCGCGTCCACCTGGCCCATATCGGCCACCCCCTCTTGGGCGACACAGTGTACGGCGCGAAAAAGCCCGTCCCGGGTCTGGCGGGCCAGTGCCTCCACGCGGCGCAGCTTACCTTCACCCACCCCTCCACCGGGGAGCGCCTGACGGTGGAGGCCCCCCTGCCGGACTGGTTCACCGCCGTTTTGAAGCGTTACGGCTTGCAATGAAAGGAGCCGCCCATGAACCTGAAAAAAGTACGGAAACTTTTTAATGCCCTTGTCCTTGCCATGATCCTGCCGGTTCTGCTCGGCAAAATCTTCCCCACCCTGTACCTGCTTTGGCTGGTGCTGCTTGCCGGCCTTGGGGCCGCGGCCATATTTGTCGCCGTCAGGTTTTGGCGCTGCCCCCACTGCGGGATGGTTCTGGGCCGCGGCGCCCCCAAATTCTGCCCCAACTGCGGCCACAGGCTGGACGATCTCCAATAAAGAGGCGAACCCCCATGAAGCTCCAACAAACCCGCAAGCTCCTGCTGGCCCTCCTGATCGCTCTGGCCCTGTCCTTGCTGCTGGCCGCCCTGCTGGGCAGCCTGCTGCTGGGCCTGCTGGCGGTGGCCCTTCTGTTGGCCTTCATCGCCTGTGCCTTCTCCCGCTGGCGCTGCCCCCACTGCGGCGAGTTCCTGGGCTGGAACCTGGGCAAAGGCATCCCCTTTTGCCCCTACTGCCACCAGCGGTTGGACAAAGAATAACCCCCTCTGTTTCGGGCACACTAAGCCCAAAACAGAAGGGGGTTTTCCCATGCTCAACCACCGCAAGGCCGCCGTCATCGGCTGCGGCTTCGTGGGCTCCGCCATCGCCTTCAGCCTGATCCAGCGGGGCCTGTTCAGTGAACTGGTTTTAATCGACGCCAACCGGGATAAGGCGGAGGGCGAGGCCATGGATCTCAGCCACGGCCTGCCCTATATCGCCGCCATGGACGTATACGCCGGCACCTACGACGACCTCAGCGACTGCGCACTCATCGTCGTCACCGCCGGGGCCAACCAAAAGCCCGGCCAGACCCGCTTAGAGCTCATCGGCCAGAATGTCTCCATCCTGAACTCCATCATCCCCCAGATCACCGCCCGTCCCTTCGAGGGCATCCTGCTCATCGTATCCAACCCGGTGGACGTGCTCACCTACGCCGCCTTCCGGATCTCGGGCTACCCCGCCCACCGGGTCATCGGCTCGGGGACGGTGCTGGACTCTGCCCGGCTGAAGTACCTGTTGGGGGAGCACCTCAACGTGGACAGCCGGGGCATCCACGCCGTGATCATCGGCGAGCACGGCGATAGCGAGCTGGCGGTGTGGAGCGGTGCCAACGTATCCGGGGTGCCGCTGGACGATTTCTGCACCATGCGGGGCCACACCAACCACCGGGAGGCGGAGCAGCGCCTCTATGAGGAGGTGCGGGACAGCGCCTACGAGATCATCAAGCGCAAAGGGGCCACCTACTACGGCATCGCCATGGCGGTGGCCCGGATCGCGGAGTGCGTGATGAAGGACGAACGGGCCATTCTGCCGGTATCGGTGGTGCTGGGCGGGCAGTACGGCCTGCGGGATCTGGCGCTGTCCATCCCGTCTATCGTGGGCCGCCGTGGGGCGGAGCAGATCCTGGAGATCCCCCTGGCGGACAATGAGCGGGAGGCGTTGAATTCCTCCGCCGCCCAGCTCCAGGAGGTCATTGGGGAACTGGACCTGCCGTAAGGTCAAGGGCCTTCCTTTTTTCTTTGAAAAGAAAAAAGGAAGCGAAAAAAGAAACTTTAAGCTGGCATGATTTCAAATCTTGCTTCACTGGAAATGAAGCGCCCCCGGTCTGTTCCGGGGGCGCTTGGGGTTTAATGATGTCCGCCGTGGTAGCCGTTCCCATGGCCCGCGCCGTGGTGTCCGCCAGCGCCGGACGCGGACGGGGCCGCCGACCAGGGATTACAGCTTCCATCGCACACACCGCCGCAGTGTGCGCCGTTGCAGGCATACACCGTAGACCCGCCATGGACATGAAACCCTGATACGGTACAACCCTCCACCGGGCACACCGGGATTTTGTCGGGCAGGGTGTCATAATTGTGGATTACCTCGCCGTTTTCATGGTAGTGCGTCCCAGTAACCGCGCAGCCTGCAACCGTGCAGACAGGCAGCTCGGTGTACTGATCCACCCATTCTGTATACCATTCCCCGTTGTGGGTATGGCGGCTGTGCTTGCCGCAGTCGGCCAGGGTACAGATATTGCCGCCCCTTATGGCGTAGCTGCCGTCCGCTGTCGCCCATAGGTAGGACGTGGTCTGCCCTTCCATCCCCTTTGCGGCTCCGGCCTGGAACCAGTCGGCGTCCTCCTGAGTCATTTGGCCGCTGGACACCAGGTTCTTCAGCATACCTTCATACTCCTCCAAGGTCATGGGCATGGGGCCTGCCTCCGTCACGGCTGTCCCGTCCTGACCCCTCAGCTCCGCCGGTTCATAGCTCACCGCCAGCCGCTCCTCCTCGGGCAGGGCCCGATACCAGTCCAGCCACTCCAGCGTCTCCGCCGACAGGTCGGCCCGGTTGTAGGCGCGGCCGCGATACACCACGACTTCGGTCCAGCCCTTCTCCTCCGCCGCGGGGAGAATAAATCCGCTCACCACAGTGGCCGGATCCACGGGGGTCAGCTTTCCGTCCTCGTCCTTATAAAAGATGTTGAAGCCCGGCCGATAAGTTCCGTTTTCGTCGAAGCTTTCATGGATCAGCCCGCTGTCCTCCTGGAACACCCATTCCAACTCCTCGCCGTTCCCGGAGAGCGCCCGGGCCCGCTCCACAATCCGGTCGGCCTCCTCCCGGGTCATGGATCCGTCGGCCACCTGCTTGTTCAGGGACTGCTCAAGATAGTCCAGGTTGAGGGCGAAATACCTCAGCCCGTGGTTGCCATCGGTGCTCATCCTCCACACACTTGTGCTGGGCGCAGTGGACGTGGTGCTGTCCTCGTCCGGCACAACCTTCGGCCCGCTGGCGAAGGCCACCGTCACCCCCGCCACCAGCACCAGGGACAAAACTACCCCCAAAACAGTGGTTTTCCTAAATTTCATCACGGATAAAATCCTTTCCTCGGCCGCTTTCCGGCCGAACGTCCGGCAGAAGGCGGGCTCCGCCCCCGCGGTGGCCAGCGCCACCAGCGTCTCGGCATACTCCGCCCTCCGCTCTGCCCCCAGCCTGCGTACCGCCGCCCGGTCGCAGGCCAGCTCGATGTCCCGCCGCAGCAGCCGCGCCATCAGCCACACCGCCGGGTTCCACCAGTATACCACCAGCACCACCGCCATGGCGTAGTGCCACAGGTTATCCCGCCGCCGGGCGTGGACGCCCTCGTGGGCCAGCACGCACTCCAGCGCCTCGCCGGACAGCCCCGGGGTCACCACCACCGTGGGCCGCGCCGCCCCGAAGGTGAGGGGCGCGCCGTCCATCACGCCCTCCCGCAGCCGGGCACACCGGGGCAGGGGAGCGTACCGGGGGTCATCCCGGGGCAGGGGAATGGCCTCCGCCACCGCCCGGCGGGTGCGGTTCCATCGCAGCGCGTACCGCACCGCCAGCACCAGCCCCACCCCGATCCACAGGGACAGCGCCACCGTCTCCCAGGGGAAGGCGGCCCCGGCGGGCTCCACGGCCACAAGCCCGGGGTTCATCGTCCCGGACGCCGGGGCATTGACCGCGGGCAGGTTCGCCCCCGCCCCGCTGGGCACGGGGAGCGGATCCATCACAGGCGCAGTTGCGGCGGCCGACCCCGCCCGGGGCAGCAGCCCCCACAGGGACAGCCCGCTGTCAGGGAACACCGGGGCCAGCAGCCGGATCAGGCACACGAACCACAGGGCCAGCCGGGCCTCCGGGATCAGCCGTCCGCCCAGCGCCCGCCGCAGCAGCGCCGCCACCAGAATCAGCGCCGTGCCGAACACGGCGTTTTGCAGCAGTTGGGTCATACCGCCCGCCTCACTTCCACGTCTCAATGATGGCCCTGAGCTGCTGGGCCTCCGACTGGGTCAGCCGTTCCTCGCTGAGGAACGCCGAGAGGAACTGGGTTTTGGAGCCACCAAACAGCCGGGTGATCAGGCTGTCTGTCTCCAGCCGCTGGACGTCCTCCCGGGAGATCAGCGGCGCACACACAAAGCCCGGGTCGGATCGCCTCACCACTCCCTTGTCCACCAGCTTCTTGATGACGGTATAGGTGGTGTTCCGGTTCCACCCGCAGGACGCCGCCAGCCGCTTGGCCAGCTCGCCCGCGGACAGCGGCCCGTCCGCCCACAGCGGCTCCATCACCCGGAGCTCCGAATCGTACAGTTTTTCCATAGCGAAGCGCCTCCTCAGGGTTGGGTGCTAAATGACTATCGCGATAGTACATTGTCATACTACAGCGATAGTCACGTCTTGTCAAGAGGTTTTTCAAAAAATGTTTGGCAGACCATCCGGCCTGTCCAGAACAAAACCCGCCCCTGACAAATTTCTGTTGTCCTTTTCCCAACCGTCTGCTATAATCAAACCACCTTAAAAGGGGGATCTTAAGTATACTCCCCGCGGCTGCGCTTTTCAAGTGCGCTGCGGCACAACGAACGATCTTTTTGCAGAGAAAGGGGGCCCCGCCGTGAAACAGAAGCTGGATCGCCTGCTCCGGGCCCACCCGCCCATCCGCTTTGTGGCCGACGTGGTGGACGTGTATTTCTCCAAGAAGGTGGGCCGCGCCGCGGCGGAGCTGGCCTACTTCCTCATCCTCACCTTTTTTCCCATTCTAATCTGCATCTCCGCCTTCGTCAACGAGCTCCACCTGGATCTCACCGGCCTGCTGGATCAGGCCGATCCCTTCCTGCCGGAGGGGGTGCTGGCCATCTTCCAGGACTATCTGACCTACATCGACACCAACCAGTCCACCGCCATGCTGCTCTCCGGGGCCTTTCTCACCATTCTGTTTGCCTCCGCCGCCGTCCGGGGCCTGATGAACATGATGCACGAGCTATACGGCCGGGCCACCTTCCTGGGCCTGCGGCAGGTGGTGGCCAGCGTCCTGTTCTCCGTCCTCCTGCTGGCCACCATCTACCTGTCCCTGGCGGTGGTGGTGACGGGCAACTGGTTCTTCCACCTGCTGGGCCAGGTGCTGAAGCTGGAGGGGCTGGTGGAGCGGTTCGGCGTGTGGCAGTGGATGAAGTACCTGCTGCTGCTGGGCATGGTGTTCCTGTTTATCCTGCTGCTCTATCGGTTCGCCGCCCCCCTGGACAAGCCCCGGCCTCCGGTGGTGCCCGGGGCGCTGGCGGCGTCGGTGGCGCTGGCGGCGGCGTCGGTGATCTTCTCCCTGCTCATGGGCAATTCCACCCGGTACTCCCTGATCTACGGCTCGCTGGCGTCGGTGATCATCATGCTGGTGTGGCTGTACCTGTGCGGCAACATCCTGATCATGGGCAACGTGATCAACTTCGTGCTGTTCACCCACCGAAAGGAGCGCAGGCGGTAACGCATAAAAACCTCCGCTCCCCGCCACACTATCCCCATAAGGGGGTGGCCGCCATGTGGCAGATCGGGGTCTGGGAGCGGGACGAGGGGCTGGCGGAGCGGGTGAGCCGTCTGGCGGAGGGCCTGCCCGCCCTGGTGCGGGCCTGCCGGCATCCGGCTTTGCTGGCGGGGCTGGCGCTGGATCTGTTGGTGGTGTCGCCGGGAGCGGCGGGCTGGGCGGGAGCCGGGGCGTTGGCCTGCCGGACGGCCCTGCTCCCCGGGGGGCTGGCCTCCCTGACCCGGGGCCTGCCGGCGGACACCCTGATCAGCTACGGCCCCTCCAGCCGGAACACCCTTACCCTGTCCAGCCTGGACGGCCAGCGGGCGTCGGTGGCGGTGCAGCGGGAGTTTGTCTCCCTGGACGGCCGGGCGGTGGAGCGGCAGGAGCTGATCCTGCCCTACGACGGCGGCGCGCCGGAGCTGCTGCTGGCCCAGGCGGGGGCGGCGCTGCTGCTGGGCCGTCTGCCGGCGGAATAGCAGCGGTTTTTCCGGGAAAACCCTTGCATTTTATCCGGTCAACGTGTATAATAGCTCCGATTCAGTCCCGCCTATGGGGAACATTCGGAAGCTCATGGCCCGCCCCGCGCGGCCCATGGGCTTTTTTCTATGAAAAGGGGTTGTTCTGTATGGTAATTGTCATGAAGCCCGGCGTAAGCCAGGAAAAAATCCAGACGCTGGTGTGTCAGCTGGAGCAGGACTACAGCGTCACCGTGGGCGTCACCAACGGCGTGGGCTGTTCCATCCTGGGGCTCGTCGGGGACACCGCCCACATCGACATGGACAAGCTCACCATGAACGACGACGTGGAGCGGGTCATGCGGGTGCAGGAGCCCTATAAGAAGGCCAACCGTAAGTTCCACCCGGAGGACACGGTGGTGGACGTGTCCGGCGTGCCCATCGGCGGGCGGGATCACTTCACCGTCATCGCCGGCCCCTGCTCGGTGGAAAGCGAGGCGCAGATCGTGGGCGTGGCCCGGGACGTGAAGGCGGCGGGGGCGGCCCTGCTCCGGGGGGGCGCGTTCAAGCCCCGCACGTCGCCCTACTCCTTCCAGGGCATGGGGGCGGATGGCCTGGAGCTGCTGCTGGAGGCCAAGGCGGACACCGGCCTGCCCATCGTGTCTGAGCTGATGGCCCCCCGGTACTGTGAGCTGTTTGAGGAAAAGGTGGATCTGGTGCAGATCGGCGCCCGGAATATGCAAAACTTCGACCTGCTCAAGGAGGCGGGCAAGCTGTCCAAGCCCATCCTGCTCAAGCGGGGCCTATCCAACACCTACGAGGAGTGGATCATGTCGGCGGAGTACATCATGGCCTCCGGCAACGAGAACGTGATCCTGTGTGAGCGGGGGGTGCGCACCTTTGAGACGTACACCCGGAACACCCTGGATCTCTCCGCTATCCCGGCCATACGGCGGATGAGCCACCTGCCCATCGTGGTGGACCCCTCCCACGCGGCGGGTATGTACTGGATGGTGGAGCCGCTGGCCATGGCGGCGGTGGCGGCGGGGGCGGACGGCCTCATGGTGGAGGTGCACAACGATCCCCCCTGCGCCAAGTGCGACGGGGCCCAGTCCCTGACGCCGGAGAAGTTCCAGCACCTGATGGGGAAGCTCGGCCCGCTGGTGGAGCTGATGGGAAAGAAGCTGGTGTAAGCACTCACATCCCCGCTAACTCCCGAGCCAGATGAAACCCGCACAGAAACGCCGCCCTGTCCCGGGCATACTGCGTGATCTCCGGCTCGTCCAGCATAGCCTTGAGGTGGGCCTGCCCGTCCTCCTCCAGCGCCGCGCGCACCAGCTCCTCCTGTCTTTCCGCACAGCGGTCGCTGGCGGCATAGGTTTCATCCCGGCACAGATAGCCCGGAAGCAAGTACTTTTGTGCATACCCATACAGGACTTCCGCTACGTCGTTCATGTTTATTCTCCCTTTCATCTATCTCGTATAGTCTCAATATGATGTTATTATATACTCTCTATCCGAGACTGTCAAGAGGCGTGAGGTGCTTTTTATGAGTCCATTTGCAGAACGTTTAAAAAAAGCGCGTAAGCAGAAGAATTTAAAACAGCGGGAAGTTGCAGAGCATCTACAGATGACCCAGCATTCATACCAACAATATGAAAGTGGTGTCCGCAGGCCTAACTTTGAAACTTTAGTTGCCCTTGCCGCCTATCTTGATGTGACCACGGATTACCTGCTGGGGACCGACCAGTATACCCCCGGCAGCGCGGAGAAATCACAGATAAGACGGCTTACCGTCAACCTCCCCGGCCGGGAGTACGACATTTTAATTGAGCGCGGCCTCCTCGCCCAGGCCGGGGCGCGGATCCGCGCCGTACTGCCCCGCGCCCAAAAGCTGGCCGTAGTCACCGACAGCAACGTAAAACCCCTTTATGGCGACATGGTGCTGGCCAGCTTAGCCGCCTCCGGCTTCGACTGCCGCCTGTTCCCCGTCCCCGCCGGGGAGGAGAGCAAAAACCCCTACCAGCTGGCGGCGCTGTGGGAAGGCTTCCTGGACTTCGGCCTCACCCGCACCGACGGCGTTGTCGCCCTGGGCGGCGGCGTAGTGGGGGATCTGGCGGGCTTTGCCGCCGCCACCGTCCTGCGGGGGGTGGCCTTTGTCCAGATCCCCACCACCCTGCTGGCCCAGGTGGACAGCAGCGTGGGCGGCAAGGTGGCCGTGGATCTGGACGCGGGCAAGAACCTGGCCGGAGCCTTCCACCAGCCCCGCCTGGTGCTCATGGATCCGGACGTACTGGACACCCTCTCCCTGCCCGTGTTCATGGACGGGATGGCGGAGGTGCTCAAATACGGCTGTATCCGGGACAGGGAGTTCTTCGACTTCCTGGCCGCCCGCCCCCACCGGGAGGCGCTGACGGCAGACATTGAGCACATCCTGTATACCTGCTGTGACCTCAAGCGCCAGGTGGTTATCGAGGACGAGCTGGACACCGGGGCGCGGATGGTGTTGAATTTCGGCCACACTCTGGGCCACGCCTACGAGCTGGCGGGCCAGTACATCCAATGGACCCACGGTCAGGCAGTGGCGGCGGGTATGTGTGCCGCGGCCAAGCTGGGGGTGGCGCTGGGCGTCACACCGGCGGACGCACCGGGGCGGATCGAGGACGCCTGCGCCTGCCTGGGCCTGCCCACGTCCATTCCCTGTACCCCCGAGGAATATGCCGCCGCCATCGGCCGGGACAAAAAGGGCGCCGGGGCGGACATCACCGTCATCCTGCTGGACGAGATCGGCCGCGCCGTACCCTATCAAATGCCCAAGGCGGGACTGCTGCAACAACTGGAGGCTCTGCTATGAACATCACCATCACTCCCGCCGCCCTGTCCGGAACGGTCACCCCGCCCCCCTCCAAATCCCAAGCCCACCGGCTGCTCATCGCCGCCGCCCTGGCGGACGGGGAGAGCGTGATCACCAACGTGGCCCTATCCCAAGACATCGAGGCCACCCTCCGTTGCCTGGAGGAGCTGGGGGCGGCGTTCACCGTGGAGGGCTCCACCGTCACCGTCCGGGGCATGGGGGCCAACGCCATGTCCCCCCTGCGGCGCATGGCCTACCCCCACCTGGACTGCGGGGAGAGCGGCTCCACCCTGCGCTTTCTGATCCCCATCGCCCTGGCGGTGCGGGGGGGCGGCATGTTCACCGGCCAGGGGCGGCTGATGGAGCGGCCCTTGACCCCCTACTTCGACCTGTTCGACGAAAAGGGGATCTTCTATGAGCAGAAGGACGGCGTGCTCACCGTATCCGGCCTGCTCACGCCGGGGGAGTATCGGCTTCCGGGGAACGTGTCCTCCCAGTTTTTCACCGGCCTGCTGTTCGCCCTGCCCCTGCTGAGCGGCCCGTCGGCCCTGATCCCCACCACCCCCTTGGAGAGTGAGGGCTACATCACCATGACCCTCCAGGTCATGGCTCAATTTGGGGTGGAGTTCCCCATGGCCCTGTCCCTGCCTCCCCAGTACCACCCCCAGGGAAACCAGACCTACAAGGCCGCCCATGCCGCCGTGGAGGCGGACTGGTCCCAGGCCGGGTTCTGGTACGCCGCCGGCTTCCTGGGCAACCCGGTGACGGTGGCCGGGATGGACCCCTTCTCCCTCCAGGGCGACCGGGTGATCGCCGACCTGGCGCTGACCCTCAGCGGGCCGGGGGACGCGGAGATCGACGTGTCCAACTGCCCCGACCTGGTGCCCCCCTTGGCGGCCATGGCGGCCCTGCGGGCGGGCCGGGCCACCCGCCTCACCAACGCCGCCCGCCTGCGGGTCAAGGAGAGCGACCGGCTGTCCTCCGTCACGGCGGTGCTCACCGCCCTGGGGGCGGACGTGACGGAGGGGCCGGATTTCCTGGAAATTCGGGGCAAAGAGGCGCTGACAGGCGGCGTGGCGGTGGACAGCCACAACGATCACCGCATCGCCATGATGGCGGCCATCGCCGCCACCCGCTGTAATCATCCGGTGACAATCAACGGTGCGGAGTGCGTGGCCAAATCCTACCCCGATTTCTGGGAGGAGTACGAGCGGCTGGGCGGGTTACTTTTTCTCGAGAGAAAAAGTAACCAAAAGGGTCTTAGACCCGCGAGCTTGAAGCTCGCTGACGATTGTTTCTTGTGAATGAAACGTATCTGCCCGGCAACGAATGTATTGCAGACCGGAACGTAAAAAGAACCGCTCGATAGAATGCCGCGAAAGGACTTAATTTTATGGACACAATCAAATTGATCCTCCCCACGGAGGAATGGTTAGACCAGGTGTGGGCCTACCGCCGGGAAATGCTGGAGGCAGACAGCTCCATGGACGGCTGCGGCCCACTGGGGCGGGCCGACACCCCGGAACAGTGGCTGGCGGATGTGCGGGCCATCAGGAACCCCGCCACCGTCCCGGAGGGCAAGGTGCAGGCCACCCTGTTTCTGAGCGTGCGGGAGTCCGACGGGAAACTGGTGGGCATGATCGACGTGCGCCACTCTCTCAACGAGCATTTGAGGCAGTTCGGCGGGAATATCGGCTATTCCGTCCGGCCGTCCGAGCGCCGAAAGGGTTACGCCAAGGAGCAGCTCCGGCTGGCGCTGGGTTACTGCAAGAAGACGCTGGGCCTTGACCGGGTGCTCATCACCTGCCAGCCCCACAACGAGGGCAGCCGCCGCACCATCCTGTCGGCGGGCGGCGTGTACGAAAACACCGTCCACGAGCCGGATCGGAATGTGGATTTGCAGCGGTATTGGATTACCCTGTCGTAGGGGCCGATGTCCTCATCGGCCCTATCGTTACAAACCGCGCTTTCAGGCCGGGCCGATGAGGGCGATGGTCGCCGGTGGCGACCGTCTATCGTCGACCGAGCCGACAGGCGCGACCATCGGCCCCTACGCACCATCAAGGAGGTGTTTGACTGCCATGAAATATTCCATCTTCGGCGAATCCCACGGCCCCGCCATCGGCGTGGTGCTGGAGGGCGTCCCCCCCGGGCTGGCCCTGAATCTGGACGCCATCCGCTTCGACCTGGCCCGCCGGGCCCCGGGGAAAAGCGCCCTATCCACCGCCCGGCGGGAGGCGGACGAACCCCAAATTCTCTCCGGCGTGTTTGAGGGCAAAACCACCGGGGCCCCCCTGTGCGCCGTCATCGAGAACACGGACGCCCGCTCGGGAGACTACGCCAAGACGAAGGATCTGGCCCGCCCCGGCCACGCCGACTACCCCGCCCATGTCCGCTATGCGGGGTTCAACGACTACCGGGGGGGCGGGCACTTCTCTGGGCGGCTCACCGCGCCGCTGGTGTTCGCCGGGGGGGTGGCCAAGCAGCTCCTGGCCCAAAAGGGCATCTACGTAGGGGCCCACATCTCCACAATTTACGGGATCAACGACGACCCCCTGGAGGACTGGGAAAGCCTGCACTCCTGTGCCGCCAAGACCTTCCCCGTCCTCAACGACGACAGGGGGGCAGAGATGCAGGAAGCCATTTTAGAGGCGAAAAACGAGCAGGATTCCGTGGGCGGGACCATTGAGTGCGCCGTGTTCGGCCTGCCCCCCGGGCTGGGCGCTCCCGACTTCGGCTGTAACGCCGAGGGCATTTTCTCCCAGCACCTGTTCGCCGTTCCCGCCGTCAAAGCGGTGGCCTTCGGGGCCGGAACGGCCTTCGCCCTCATGCGGGGCTCGGAGGCCAACGACCCACTGTATGTGGACGGGGACGGCTCCATCCGGGCGGAGCAGAACTGCGCCGGGGGAATCAACGGCGGTATCACCAACGGGATGCCGCTGGTGTTTGAGGTGACCCTGCGGCCCACGCCGTCCATCGCCCGGCGGCAGTTTACCGTGGATCTGGCAAAGCGTGAGAACGCCGAGCTGGAGCTCACCGGGCGGCACGACCCCTGCGTGGTACACCGTGCGGTGCCGGTCATCGAGGCCGCCGCAGCGCTTGCCGCCTGTGAGTTGTTGAAGTTATAAAGGGGCCCCCGCAAAAGCGCCCTTTAGCTTTTGTGGGGAGAGGAGGGGCAGCGGAGTGAGTGAGCTTTCGCCGTCAGGCGGAAGCGAGGGATACGAAGCTTGTCCCGACGAGGCGGCGGCTTTGGCCGCTTGTGAGCTGCTGGGGATTTAGGAGCTGCGTCGTTGACAGCGGGCGGACAATGTCCGCCCCTACACATACCACCGCCTCCTTTGGAGGATTGTCGATGTGTTGGATTTCCTGTAGGGGCGCACCTTGTGCACCTGCCGCTCCGTCAAAATCGTTTCCTAAGAATCGGTCAAAAAGGAACTGTGAGGAATCAAAAATATGGACTTAAAAACTCTGCGTCAAAGCGATGAAAACGTGGTGATCCTCCCCGGCGCCATGGTGGTGGGGGACGTGACCTTCGGCCCGGGCTGCTCGGTGTGGTTCAACGCCGTCCTCCGGGGGGACGGCAAGCCCATCACCATCGGCGCGGGCACCAATATCCAGGACGGCGCCATCCTCCACTCCGACAAGTTTCCCACCACCCTGGGGGAGTACGTCACCGTGGGCCACGGGGCCATTGTCCACGGCTGCACCGTGGGGGACAACACCACCGTGGGCATGGGCGCCATCCTGCTCAACGGCGCGAGCATCGGCAAAAACTGCATCGTGGGCGCGGGGGCCCTGGTCACCGGCAAGACGGAGATTCCGGACGGCTGTCTGGCGCTGGGCAATCCCGCCAAGGTGGTCCGCCCCCTCACCCCCGAGGAGCTGGCCGGTCTGCGCCCCAGTGCGGAGCACTATCTGGAACTGCGGGAGGCGTATCGCTGATGGACGAGCTGCAAACCCTTCGAGGGGAGATTGACGCCATCGACCGGGAGCTGGTGGAGCTGTTTCGCCGCCGGATGGCGGTGACCCGGCAGGTGGGGGAGTACAAGCGGGCAAAGGGCATCCCCGTGCTGGATCAGGAGCGGGAGCGCCAGCTGCTCCAGAGCAAGGGAGTGCTGGCCGGGGAGGAGCTGCGCCCCGCCGTCGTCACCCTGTTCCAGACGGTGATGGCCCTGTCCCGGCGGCAGCAGCGAGATCTCATGGGGCGGGGCCCGGACAACCCCGGCGTGCTGCGCTGGCAGGAGGCTCAAAACAATCTACGCCAGCCCATACCCGCCCCCCGGGTGGTGTACCAGGGGGTTCCGGGGGCGTACAGCGAACCGGCCGCGCTGAATTTTTTCGGTGAGGGCACAGACACCACCGGGCTGGAACAGTTCGAGGACTGCTTCCTGGCCCTGCGGGAGGGCCGGGCGGATTACGCGGTCCTGCCCATTGAGAACAGCACCACCGGGGCCATCCGGCAGATTTACGACCTGCTGACCCAGTACGAGTGCTACATCGTAGGGGAGACCACGGTGCGGATAGAGCACTGCCTCATGGCCCTGCCGGGGGCGTCGCTGGACGCCATCACACACGTCTATTCCCACGAGCAGGGGCTGTTCCAGTGTGAGCAGTTCCTGAACGCCCACCCCGCCTGGAAGCGGGTGCCCCAGGCGGACACCGCCGGGTCGGCCCAAATGGTGGCCCAGAGTGGGGATATGACAAAGGCGGCCATCTGCTCCGCCCGGGCGGCAGAGATCTACGGTCTGAATATCCTGGCCCGTGGCATCAACCACAACGCCCACAACACCACCCGGTTCGTGGTGGCCTCCCCCCGGCTGGAGCTGCGCCCCGGGGCGGACAAGGTCAGCACCCTGTTCGTCCTGCCCCACGAGGCGGGCTCCCTCCACGAGATTCTCACCGTGTTCAGCCTTCACGGCCTGAACCTGATGAAGCTGGAGTCCCGGCCCCTGCCTGGACGGAGCTGGGAGTATATGTTCTTCCTGGAATTCACCGGCCGGCCCGGCGACCCCGCCGTGGGGGACGCCCTCCACGAGCTGGCCCAGACCACCGGGGAGTTCCGGGTGCTGGGGTGGTTCCCCTCCAACCTGGAATAGAGGCGTGTTATGGGCAAAAATATCATTCTCATCGGCATGATGGGCTGCGGCAAGACCACGGTGGGCGGGCTGCTGGCCCAGCCGCTGGGGCGGGAGCTGGTGGACACCGACGCCCTCATTGAACAGCGGCAGGGCCGCTCCATCCCCGACATCTTCTCCCGGGACGGCGAGGCGTATTTCCGCGCCCTGGAGCTGGCGCTGTGCCGGGAACTGTCCGGGCGGCAGGGGCTGGTGATCGCCTGCGGCGGCGGCCTGCCCACCCAGGAGGCGGCCATCGCCGACCTGAAGGAAACCGGCCTGGTGTTCTGGCTGGATCGGGATCCGGGCCAAACCTACGACGGGCTGGACGTGTCCGGCCGCCCCCTGGCCCAGGGGGGACGGGAGGACTTCCTCCAACGCTATGAGCGGCGCGCCCCCATCTACCGCCGCTGGGCGGATTACGTCATCCCCTGCGGGGACGGCCCCCAGGGGGCCGCGGAGCGCGTTTCCACCATCTATTGGGAGGTGTCCCCATGAAATTTCTGGTGATCAACGGCCCCAACCTGAACCTGCTGGGCAAACGGGAGCCCGGGATCTACGGCGATCAGAGCTACGACGCCCTGTGCGCCCTGATCCGGGATCACGCCGCCGCCCACAGCTCCACCGCGGACTGCTTCCAGTCCAACCACGAGGGGGCCATCATCGACCGGATCCAGGCCGCCGACGGGGCGTACGACGCCATCATTATCAACCCCGGGGCCTACACCCACTACAGCTACGCCATCCTGGACGCCCTGAAGGCGGTGGACGTGCCCGCCTACGAGGTGCACATCAGCCACATCGACCAGCGGGAGCCCTTCCGGGCCAGTTCCGTCACCGCCCCCGCCTGCGTGGGCCAGCTCTATGGCCACGGCTTTGACGGCTACCTGATGGCCATGGACTACTTCCTGGAGGGCGGCCAATGAAGCTCCAGGTCATCGGCGACCCCGTCCTCCACTCCAAATCCCCCCTCCTCCACGGGGCCATGCTGGCCGCCCTGGGGCTGGACGTGCCCTACACCGCAAAGGTGGTGCGCCGGGGGGAGCTGCCCAACTATCTGGCCTGGGCGCAGAAAAACGGCGTGACGGGCTTCAACGCCACCATGCCCCACAAGGAGGATCTGATCCCCCTACTGGACGGCATCGACCCCGCCGCCCGTACCATCGGCGCGGTGAACACCGTCTGCCTCCGGGACGGACGCTGGGTGGGCTTCAACACCGACGGGGCCGGGGCGGTGGCCGCGCTGCGGGACGGTTTGGGAATCGACCCGGCGGGCCTCACAATCACCCTCTTAGGCGCGGGGGGCGCAGCGAAAGCCGTGGCCCTGGCGCTGGCGGATGCCGGGGCGGAGCGGGTATTCGTCTGCAACCGCACGCCGGAGCGGGCCGAGGCCCTGTGTGCCCAGGACGGGCGGGGCCGCCTGATCCCCGCCGCCTTTGACCCTGATACCCTGGGCCGCCGCGCGGCTCAGTCCCGGCTGCTGGTGAACTGCACCAACCTGGGCATGGCGGGCTGCTCCAGCCAGTTTGAGGAGTTCTCCTTCCTGGACGCCCTGCCCCCGGACGCCGGGGTGTTTGACCTGATCTACCACCCGGCGGAGACGCAGCTACTGGCCCAGGCCCGCCGCCGGGGCCTGAGCACGCTAAACGGCCTGCCCATGCTGGTGAACCAGGCGGTGCTGGCCCTGGAGCACTTCCTGAACCGGCCTCTGAACCACTCTGCCATGGCGGAGGCCGCCACCGCCGCCCTGCATCAAATTTGAGGTGATATCCATGTTAAAACCCCAACGCCTTCGCCCCGGCGACAAAGCCGCCATCGTCTCCCTGTCCAGAGGATCGCTGGGAGAGCCGCAGTTCATCCATAAATACCACCTGGCCCGTGAGCGGCTGGAGCGGGACTACGGCCTGCAAGTTGTCGCCATGCCCAACGCCCTGAAGGGCATCGACTACCTGTACCGCCACCCGGAGGCCCGGGCGCAAGACCTGATGGACGCCTTCCGGGATCCCGAAATCCGCGCGGTGTTCTGCGCCATCGGCGGGGACGACACCATCCGGCTGCTGCCCTACATCGACTTCGACGTGCTGAAAAACAACCCCAAAATTTTCACCGGCTACTCCGACACCACCACCAACCACTTCATGATGTATAAAGCGGGGCTGGTGTCCTACTACGGCGGGGCCATTATGACCAACTGGGCGGAGTACGGGGCCATCAACGAGTACACGGCGGACGCCTTTGACAAAACCCTGTTCCACCCCCAGGACGCCTGGACCATTCCCGCCAGCGGGTTTTGCAGCTATGAGACGGACAAAGTGTGGTGGGACGAGGCCAATATCAACCAAACCATCCCCCGGTTCCTCAACAGCGGCTATGAAATCCTCCAGGGGGAGGGCAAGGCGTCCGGCCCCCTGCTGGGGGGCTGCATAGATGTATTCGAGATGCTGTTCGGCACATCCCTGTGGCCCTCCCCTGAGGAATGGCGGGGCAAGCTGCTCCTGCTGGAGACCAGCGAGGACGACATCGGGCCGGACTGGCTGACCTGGTTCCTCCGGGGCCTCCAGGCCCAGGGGGTGCTCCACGCCGTCAACGGCATCGTGGTGGGCAAGCCCGGCTATCCGGACAAGCTGGAGCCCTACAAGGAGGTCTACCGCCAGGTGGTGGGCTTCGAGGCCGGGCTGCCCGACCTGCCCATCCTGTACAACGTAAACGTGGGCCACGCCTACCCCATCGGGCTGTTTCCCCTGGGGCTGGAGTATGAGATCGACTGTGAGGCCAAGACCCTGACCCTGCTGGAACCCGCTACCCAATGAAAAGGAGCTCGACATGGAACTGACCGCCAACGCAAAGATCAACCTCACCCTGGACATCCTCCGCAAGCGGGAGGACGGCTACCACGACCTGCAAATGGTGATGCAGTCCGTCACCCTGGCGGACGCCCTCACTGTCACCCCCGCCAAGGGCCCCCAGGGGGAGGCGGCGGCCGACCTGCGCTTCCTGCCCACGGGGAACCGGAACCTGGCCCAGGTGGCCGCCGCCGCCTTCCGAGCCGCCACCGGCCTGGGGGGCGAGGTGGACGTGTCCATTCGCAAGCGGGTGCCGGTGTGCGCCGGGCTGGCCGGAGGGAGCGCCGACGCCGCCGCCGTCCTCCGGGCTATGAACACCCTCACCGGGGCGGGGCTGTCCCCGGCTGAGCTGGCGGACATCGGGGCCCGGGCGGGCTCCGATGTGCCCTTCTGCGTCCTGGGCGGCACCGCCCTGGCGGAGGGCCGGGGGGAGCGGCTCACTCCGCTGTCCCCTCTGCCCTACTGCCATATCGTCCTGTGCAAGCCCCCCTTCTCCATCCCCACTCCCCAGCTGTTCGCCCGGGTGAACGTGCGGAAGATCGTCCGCCGCCCGGACACTGCCGGAGTACTGGCCGCCCTAACGGCCGGGGATCTGGCGGGGGTGGCCCGGCGGATGTACAACGTGTTTGAGGACGTGCTGGAGCCCCGCCGCGCCGCTGAGATCGCCGCCATCAAGGCCGTGCTCATCGACCGGGGGGCGCTGGGCGCGTCCATGTCGGGCAGCGGCCCCTCCGTGTTCGGCCTGTTTGAAGCAGAGAACGCCGCCCGGGACGCCTGCGCCCTGCTGAAGGAGAGCTACCGGGATGTGTTCCTGTGCGAACCCGCCGGGGCGGAATTTGCTTGAGCCGTGGTATAAAATAAAAAAGCGCCGTCCATACTGTACCCATGACCGCCGCGCAAGGCGGCCCTTCCCGGCCGCTGTGCGGTCAGGGCGTCAAACGGGTACATAAGGACGGTGCTTTTCGTGTTTTCTTCCACGTCTCACAAGCTGCGCCTCTGGGAGGCGGCCCTACTGCTGGCTTTCGGGCTGACGCTGACGGCGGGGGTGTGGGCCTCCGCCAGCGAGGGGGCCCTGGCGGGCCAGGTGCTCCGGCTCCACGTGGTGGCCAACTCCGATTCGGAGGAGGATCAGGCCCTCAAGCTGCTGGCCCGGGATGCGGTGCTGGAGCTGGCCTCCCGGCTGCTGGACGGCGTATCCGACCGGGCCCGGGCGGAGGAAATTCTATCCGCCCACCTGGACGAGCTGGCCCAGGCCGGGGCGGAGGCCCTGGCCGCCCAGGGCTGCTCGGATCCGGTGACGGCGGAGATCGCGGATCAGTGGTTCCCCACCCGGGAGTACGCCACCTTCTCCCTCCCGGCGGGGCAGTACCGCGCCCTTCGGATCACCATCGGGGCGGGAGCGGGCCGGAACTGGTGGTGCGTGGTGTTTCCGCCCCTGTGCCTGGGCTCGGTGACGGAGGAGAGCGTGGAGACCGCCGCAGGCGGCGTGCTCAGCGAGGATCAGGTGGCCCTGATCACCGGCCAGGACGGCGGGTACGTGCTCAAGTTCCGCCTCATTGAATGGTGGCAGGAGCTCCTGCAAGAGCTTCGGGGGTGAGGCCCCCGGGCCCCCTTGGCCCGCTGGGGTGGCAGGGGGGCGGGTCTCGCCTTCGGCTCGGTCGGCGCTGGACGAGCCGAAGGCGAGAACCCCCGCAGGGGCCCCCGGGGGCGCCCCGGAAAAGGATCGGGAGGGGCACCCCCCTCCCCTGCCCCCCCCCAGAACGCCGGGGGGATCGGAAAAAGGGGGGTCATCCCCCCTTTCTCTCCTTCCTCCTCTCAATCATGCGGCGGAAGCCGCCTGCTCCGAAGGAGAAGATCCGATTCACCCGGCTGATGGTGGCGGAGCTGGCCCCGGTGCGCTCCAGGATCTCCGTATACACCAGCCCCTGATCCAGCAGCAAGGCCACGTCATACCGCTGCTCCATGGCCCGCAGCTCCCCCACGGTGCACAGGTCATCGAAAAAGGCGCGGCATTCCTCCATGGTCTTTAATTCCAGAATGCTCTCGTACAGCGCCGTGCTGGGCGCCTTGTTCCCCGCTTTGGGCATCTTGCTCATTCCTCCCGGTGGTATTTTTCTGCCCTGTATTTTAACAGATAAAAGCGGTAAAGGCAACAACTTTTTTCCTGTTCTCCCCTTCCATTTTCCCTGCTGCTGTGATAAAATTATAGCATCATGTTCCTTTGAAAAGGGAGTGGACGTATGGGCCGTCTCGCAGCTGTGATCCGCCCGGACATCGCCCCGGGCCGCCGGGTGATCGCCATTAGCGACATCCACGGAAACCTGTCCTGCTTTCAGGGGCTGTTAAAAAAAGTCCGCTTTTCCCGGGACGACGTGCTCATTCTGGTGGGCGACCTGCTCGAAAAGGGGCAGGACAGTCTGGCCGTCCTGCGCTTCGTCCTGGATCTGCAAAGGACGCACACCGTCTATCCCCTGTGCGGCAACTGCGACTATATTGACCGGATGTTTCTGGAGGGGCGCGCCATCGAGAACGCCGCCTTCTCCCATCGGCAAAACAGCCTGCTGGGCGCCGCGGACATGGGCGCGGACGCGGAGCTGTGGCCAGTGCTGAGCTACTGGCGGGAGCGCTCCGTGCTGATCCAGATGGGGCTGGAGCTGGGCCACCCCATGCCCCGTCGGGCCGATGACCTGCCCGCTCTCCGGGCCGCCCTGCTGGACTACTTCCCCCGGGAAACCAAATTCCTGATGACCCTGCCCCACATTTTAGAGGCTGGGAACTTTATCTTTGTCCACGGCGGCATCCCCCGGGAGGACAGGCTGGACGAGCTGGACGCCTACTCCTGCATGAAGAACGACGAGTTCCTCAGCCAGGGCCGCTCCTTCCAGAAATGGGTGGCGGTGGGCCACTGGCCAGTGACGCTGTACGACCCCAGCATCCAGTGCTCCAACCCCCTGGTGGAGCGGGAGCGCCACATCATCTCCCTGGACGGGGGCTGCGTGCTCAAGGTGGACGGGCAGCTCAACGCCATGCTCATCCCCGATATCACCGGGGATGAGTTCCAGTTCGCCTCCTACGACGATCTGCCCCGGGCGGTGGCGCTGGACGGGCAGGAGGCGTCCTACAACTCCATCAATATCCGCTGGTCGGACAGCGTGGTGGAGCCGTTGGCAGAGCATGGGGACTGTCTGTTCGTCCGCCACCCCTCCTCCGGCCGGACGCTGTGGGTGCCCCGGGACTTTGTGCACCGCCGGCGGGACGGCAAGCTCCACACCGAGGATGCCACCGACTACTGCCCGCCCGTGTCCCCCGGGGACGAGCTGGCCCTGGTGCGGGAGACCCAGCGGGGCCTGCTGGTGAAAAAGGACGGCGTGACGGGCTGGTATCACGGGCGAATTGAGCGGAAATAAGGTAAGTCCGCACGGGAAATCCGCGCGGGCTTATTTATCGTCTTTAGCATCCTTTTGCCCCGTCCTGATGGCCATACCAGTACATCAGCTTGCCGCAGGCCCGGGAAAAGTCCTCAAACCCATCCATTAGCAGCCTGATGTCCGGGTCGCTGTCCGGATCCAGCCCTGCCCGCTGGCACAGGCGATCCCCCGCCTGGTAAATCTGATCCAGCAGCGGCCCCAGGGCTCCCTCCGCTGTGGTTTCGTCCTGTACCCATTCACACACGTCCGGCTCGTTTAGGCCATTGATGGAGTTGTAGATAAACTCCCAGCGTATTCCATTTCCCATTTTAACAACCTCCTTTTTATATGCCACAATATTGTAGCATATATCCGTCCGGCGTGCAACAAAATAGTAGCATCACGTTGTAAGAGGTGATGCGTTATGCTGTTTCGGCGGATTGAGGACTTGCGGATCGACTCCGACAAGACACAGCAGGAAATCGCGGATATGCTGGGCTGTAAGCGGGAAGTGTACCGCCGCTATGAAAAGGGCGCCTATGATATCCCGCTCTGGGCGCTGATCAAGCTGTCCGAATATTATAAAACCAGCACAGACTATATCCTGGGCCTTACCAACAC
>CAJTYK010000031.1 GCA_910584285.1 uncultured Oscillospiraceae bacterium | reverse complement strand
GCCGGTTCGACTTCGGGAGCGAAGGGCGCTCCCTCGCTCACAGGCGTCTCCCCCCTAAGAACCCCCATTTAAGGTCAAGGGCACGCCGATTTCGAGTGGCGGGAGAGTGACCGGCGCGCAGGATCTGGACTGGCTTCTCCCCCATTGGTGCTGCCGCCCGTGTGTGGGTACTGTCACAGGCGGTTCCCTCGGTTGGCGCCTGAGTGGTGCGGGGGTTTAACGGGTCAGCTCCAGGGCGAGACGGAAGCCGGCGCGGAAATAGGCGGATTCCCGCAGCTCCCCGATGGCGAGTTGCTCCACCAGCAGGTTGTCTATCAGCGACGCGGTGTCATGGTTAAAGGTTCCAAGCAGACGCTTGACCTCGTCGTCCTGACGGCTTGTGCGGACAAGGTATTCGCCGTCCTCCGCTAAAAGCTCCTCCACAATCGCTTTACTCACACAACGACAAAAAGTGTCCATTAGTTCAGTCATTAAAGCAAGTCCTTTCGTTCTTGAGCAATCGGTCTAAAAATGTTATGCTTAGACCAAACGGTCTTGTCAAGAGGAGAACGAATTTTTATGGAGATTTTGGCGAAGCGTCTTTTAGAATTGCGGAGCGAGAGAGATTTGAGCCGTAGGGTGGTTGCGGCCAGTACGGGTATGACGGAACGGACATACCAGCGTTACGAAAACGCGGAACGCGATCCCAGCGCCCCCGTGCTATTGGCTCTGGCGGATTATTACGGCGTAACAACAGATTATCTTTTGGGCCGGACGGACGAGCCAAAATAGCACCCGCCCAGCACCACGCGACACCCAGGCGCACAAAAATATGGACCCCACCCACAAACAGTACCCACACACTCAGCGGCAGCGGCGACAGGGGGATCCGCGTCCGTATCCCCACCGCGCCGGAAGGGTATCCACCCATCCCCCGATCTGACTCCCCCCGTAAAAAGGGGGTTCTTAGGGGGAGGCCCGCCTGTGAGCGCAGGGCCGCCCTTCGGCCCGGAGCCGAACCGGCGGGCCTCCCCCTAAGCGTGTCTTTCGGTTCCTTTCTGCACGAGCAGAAAGGAACACCCCCGGCAGGGCCCCTCGGGGCCTTGGAACCGGGCAACGGAACGCCCCCGGCAGGGCGCTGAGCGCCGGTGGCGCTCGTCCAGCGCCGACCGAGCCGAAGGCGAGACCGCAACCCTGCCACCCCAGCGGCCCAGGGGGGCGCGGCCCCACCACCCCTCCCCCTGGGGTTCAGGGGCCCGGGCCCCACCGCCCCACCCCACACCCGGCCGGTGTGCCGCCCACCCCCGCAGGGGGGTTCAGGGGGCGCAGCCCCAGAGAAAGAAAGGAACCCTGCTATGAGAGAAAGCACCCTTGCCACCAAGGTGATGATCGCCATCCTCTGCCTGGGGGTGGCGGTCTACCTGGCCGTCTACTTCGTCCGGGGCTGGGAGGAGCCCCTGGTCACCACCCGGGCCTACGCCTATACCCAGGACGTGGGCATGGAGGCCAGCGGTATCCTGGTGCGGAACGAGACAATTCTGCCTGACGCCGGGGGCAGTTATGTGGATCACATCCTGGGGGAGGGGGAGAAGGCCGCCGCCGGACAGGCCGCCGCCCTGCTGTACACCGATTCCGCCGCCCTCACCACCCGGCAGGCCATCCGCACCCTCACCGCCGAGATTGAGCAGCTCCAGTACGCCCTGGACGACCGCACCCAGACGGGGGACGCCTCCCGGCTGGACAGCCAGGTGCTCGACTCCATCACCGCCCTGCGCTCCCTCACCGCCCAGGGGGATCTCACCACCTTGGACGACTGCGCCCTCAACCTGCGCACCATGGTGTTCAAGCGGGACTTTGCCTATGGCGACGGCAGCGCCGCCGGACAGCTCAGCCAGCTTATCCAGAGCAAGCAGGAGCAGCTGGCCCAGCTCAACGCCTCGCTGAACCAGGTGGCCCGGGTGGTGTACACTCCCGCCGCCGGGGTTTTCTCCGGCACGGTGGACGGCTGGGAGGGCCTTATCACCCCCGATCAGCTGGACGAACTCACCGCCCAGTCCCTGTCCGCTCTGCTCTCCCAGACCCCCGCCCCTGTCTCTGGCCCGGTGGGCAAGCTGATCACTGGCTCCACCTGGTACTTCGCCGCCCTGCTCCCCGGCACCGACACCGGGCTACAGTCCGGCAAAACCTATTCCCTCACCTTCTCTGGCGACTACTACGGCCAGATCCCCATGGAGCTGGAGCGGGTGTCCCTGGAGGGGGAGCAGACCCTGGCCATCTTCTCCTGCCGCACCCATCTGTCCGACACCACCCTGTTGCGGGCGCAGACGGTGGACGTGGTGATCCACCACCTGGAGGGCATCCGCATCCCCCGGAAGACCCTGCGGGTGGAGACGGTGGAGGAGGAGCAGGAGGACGGCTCCACCCGGACGGTGAACCGCTACAAGGTCTACATTGTGGAACGATCCCAGTCCTGGGGCCGGGAGGTGGACATACTGTACACCGACGAGAACTTCTACCTGGTGCGCCCGGTGGATCCCTCCGCCGCCAAGCGGCTGCGGGCGGGGGACGAGGTGATCCTGAACTCCTCCGACATCTATGACGGCAAGGTGGTGCGGTAGTTACTTTTTCTCGAGAGAAAAAGGAACCAAAAAGAGCTTGAGTTCGCTGACGGCCGTAACTCCAGATCGGTTCGCCACCGCCCGGTAACGGCACGTCCCCTTGGATTGGAGGCTTGTGACATGGGATTACAGGAAAACATCAAACAAGTGCGGGCCGCCATCGACGAGGCCGCCCGGGCCGCGGGCCGGGATCCGACGTCCGTCACCCTGCTGGCCGCCACCAAAACCCAGAGCTCGAACACCATCCGGGCCGCCATCGCCGCCGGGATCACCGTCTGCGGGGAGAACCGGGTGCAGGAGCTCACCGCCCACCTGGCGGACGACGCCTACCAGGGGGCGGAGCTTCACTTCATCGGCCACCTCCAGACCAACAAGGTGAAGTACGTGGTGGGAAAGGTGGCGCTGATCCACTCCGTCTCCTCGGAAAAGCTGCTCCAGGCCATCGCCGCCCAGGCGGACAAGCTGGGGCTCGTCCAGGACATTTTGCTGGAGATCAACCTGGCGGGGGAGGCGTCCAAATCCGGATTTGCCCCCGGGGAGGCCCTGGCCGCCGCCCGACTGGCCGCCTGCCTGGACGGCGTGCGGCTCCGGGGCCTGATGTGTATCCCCCCCGCCGCCCATCATCCTGGGGAGAATTTCCACCATTTCATGACTTTGCGCCAATTAGCTGTTGACATAAGACAGGAAATGGTGGATAATAACAGGGATATGGATATGCTGTCCATGGGCATGAGCGGCGACTACAAGGATGCGGTCGCTGCGGGCTCCACCTGTGTCCGGGTGGGCTCGGCGCTGTTTGGCCCCCGCCCGCCTGTTTTGCCGGAGGGCTGAGCTGCCCCCGTTACCCTCTCGATTGGAAGGAGAACCGTCAATGAGCATTTTTGATGAACTAAAGCGTCTGGCCCGCCCCTATGAGGACGAGGAGGACGAGGACTACGAGGAGGAGTTCGCCCCGGTGGGCAGCGCCGTCCGGGAACCCGTCAGGGAGCGGGATCGCGACCGGGATCGGGATCGGGACATGGACCGCCGCAGCAACAAAGTGGTGAACATCCACACCACCACCCAGCTCCAGGTGGTGCTGGTGAGCCCCACCAAGTTTGAGAACGCCTCCGAGATCGCCGACCACCTGCGGGACAAGCGCACTGTGGTGCTCAACCTGGAGCAGACCGACAAGAACATCGCCCGCCGCCTCATCGACTTTTTGTCCGGCGTGGCCTACGCCAACGAGGGCACCATCAAGAAGGTGGCCCTGTCCACCTACATCATCACCCCCTATAATGTGGAGATCCTGGGCGATCTCATCGATGAGCTGGAAAACAACGGGCTGTATTTCTGATCGATAGACACGGTAACCGCCCCCGGAGGGGGCGATTACACAGGTCGAATACTGCAATCGAGATACATAAGGGGGATTGGATCCTATGCTGACACCGCAGGAAGTGGCCAGCCGCTCCTTTGCCAAGGCCACCCTGGGCGGATATAATCTGGCCCAGGTGGACGAGTTTCTGGACACGCTCACCGAGGATTACACCGCGCTCTACAACGAGAACACCATTTTGAAGAACAAGCTGAAGGTGCTCTCCGACACGGTGGAGGAGTACCGCGCCACCGACGACGCCATGCGCAAGACCCTGCTGGCTGCCCAGAAGATGGCGGACAACATGGTGGACGAGGCCAAGAAAAAGCAGGCTCAGCTCATGGGTGACGCGGAGAAGGACGCCCGCAAGCGCATCAAGGAGCTGGAGAAGTCCGTGGCCGCCGAGGAATACCGGCTGAAGCAGGCTCAGGAGTCCACCGCCGCCTACGTGCGCAAGCTGGCGGAGTTTCACGACAAGGAGATGGAGTTCCTGTCCGGCCTGGGGGAGCTGGTGCCCCCTGAGCTGGCCCGGCAGCCGGAGAACGACCCCTCCGCCGAGATCGAGGCCGCGGTGGCCGCCCAGGTGCTGACGGAGGCGGATCAGCCCAAGGAGGAGGACAAGCCCGCCCCCCGGCTGGTGGCGGTGGGTCCGGACGACGACGTGCCCCCTATGCCCGACGACCTGCTGCCCGGCATGGACGACGGGGAACTGGACGCGGACGCCACCCGGCGGTTCTCCGATATGCAGTTCGGGAAGGATTATAAGATCGAGTGACGACACGCCGGGAAAATTCCCGCTTGCTTTTCTTCCTTGGCTGTGGTATACTAAAGTCAGGGAATGTTATCGCCAACAGTTCCATAAATCCACGCAAAAAAGCGACCCCCGGAGAGATGCCGCTCTCCGGGGGTCATTTTGTGCTTACCTGCCCTTGCCGTGACGGTCAAGCCACTTGCTTATGTAGTAACTAACTACACCCGCTCCGACCGACACCAAAAATGTTATCGCCAATTCCATAAATCCACCCCCTTCCTGTTGCCAGTATGGGGAAGGGCAGCGCACTCCTTTTACCACAATTCGACAGCCCCCACAAGGTGTGGAGCAAAAAAGCCCGCACGGTTCTCACCGTGCGGGCTTTTTGTACCTATAATGGGTTTGGATTACTTGTGATCCACGCCGTTCATGTGGCGGATCAGGTCCAGCACCTTGTTGGAGTAACCCATCTCGTTGTCGTACCAGGACACGACCTTCACGAAGGTGTCGGTCAGCGCAATGCCGGCGCCCTTGTCGAAGATGGAGGTACGGGGATCGCCCAGGAAGTCGGAGGACACCACGGCGTCCTCGGTGTAGCCCAGGATGCCCTTCAGCTCGCCCTCGCTGGCCTTCTTCATGGCCGCGCAGATCTCGTCGTACTTGGCGGGCTTCTCCAGGTTCACGGTCAGGTCAACCACGGACACGTCCAGGGTGGGCACCCGCATGGACATACCGGTCAGCTTACCGTTCAGCTCGGGAATGACCTTGCCCACGGCCTTGGCCGCGCCGGTGGAGGAGGGGATGATGTTGCCGGAGGCCGCACGGCCGCCGCGCCAGTCCTTCTTGGAGGGGCCGTCAACGGTCTTCTGGGTGGCGGTGGTGGAGTGCACGGTGGTCATCAGGCCGTCCTTGATGCCCCAGTTGTCATTGAGCACCTTGGCGATGGGGGCCAGGCAGTTGGTGGTGCAGGAGGCGTTGGACACGAAGGTCATGTCGGGGGTGTACTTGTCCAGGTTGACGCCGCACACGAACATGGGGGTGTCGTCCTTGGAGGGGCCGGTCATGACCACCTTCTTGGCACCGCCGTCGATGTGGCCCTGGGCCTTCTCCTTGGTGAGGAACAGGCCGGTGGCCTCCACCACGTACTCCACGCCCAGCTGGCCCCAGGGCAGCTCAGAGGGGTTCATCTTGGCATAAACCATGACCTTCTTGCCGTTGACGGTGATGGACTCGTCGTCCCAGCTGATGTCGCCGTCAAACTTGCCCTGCATGGTATCGTAGCGGAGCATATAGGCCATATAGTCGGGGGTCATGCCGGGGTCATTGATGCCCAGGAACTCGATGTCGCTGCTGTTGATGCCGGCGCGGAAGACCAGGCGGCCGATGCGGCCAAACCCGTTAATACCTACTTTGATGCTCATTGGTATCACTCCTTCATAATGATTGGGGATTGCGCGGTAATATTATACTCTATCCCATCCCCAAAGGGAAGGGGTATTGTGAAAAAATTTTCAATCTTTTTGGGGGGATTTTTGGCCGTTTACTCTATGGTGAGCTGGATATTTTTGGCGCTGGCGTCGAATTCCTTCAGGATGGCCTCGTCGTTGGTGGTGTAGGCAAAGGCATAGGTCTTATCGGCGTTGATGGACACCAGGATCTGGGTCACTTGCTGGCCCTCATACTCCAGGACGTAGCTGTACTGATAGGCGGGCAGGCCGCACACGGGATCCTTGGTGAAGTAGCGGTCGGTGATGGTGGGCTCGCTGCCGTACTGCTCCTTCCAGGCGGAGCTAATGGTATCCCGGGCGATGTCGGCGGTGATGGCCTTGAAGGCGGCGTTGGCCGTGCTGGCCTTGGTGCTGATCTTCAGGTTGACGTTGCCGGTCAGTCCGGTGTTAGCCCAGCACACGTCCACGCCCTCCATCTCAGTCTCCTCAAAGCCGGCGGGCAGGTCGATGTGGTAGTCCGTCACGTGATCGTTGAGCTTGGGCCCGCAGCTCGCCAGGAATACCAGCATCAGGGCAAGCAGGGGCAGAATTTTCTTCTTCATTACACTCTCTCCTTCACAGCACATTGTCCGGCCCGCAGGCCACTGTGCTGTTAGTATACCATTCTCCGGGGCGGGGCGCAACCCCTTGACAGGGCTGGTATGATAAGGGGTGGATTCTTTTTGAGAACTGGAGGAAAACCATGGGTGTGGAGCTGAAAAACCGGATCCGGGCGGCGGGGCCCTCCCTCCGGACACTGGGGCGCTGGCTGGTGCTGGCGGGATTGACGGGGCTGGCCTGCGGGCTGGCGGGGGCGGCCTTTACCTGGACGGTGGCGGAGGCTACGGCCCTGCGGGGGCAATTCCCCTGGCTGCTGTTCCTGATGCCGGCGGCGGGGCTGGCCATCGTGTTCTCCTACCGAATGGCCGGCCTGGCCCACGACACCGGCACCAACCAGATCATCGCCAGCGTCCGGGGCGGGGCGAGGCCCCCGCTGCGGCTGGCCCCGCTGATCTTCCTGGGCTCCGCCCTCACCCACCTCACCGGCGGCAGCGCGGGCCGGGAGGGGGCTGCCCTCCAGATCGGCGGAAGCCTGGCCGCTGGGCTGGGCCGCCTGCTCCGGCTGGATCAGCGCAACACCAACACCATCATCCAGTGCGGCATGGCGGGGCTGTTCTCCGCCCTGTTCGGCACGCCGGTGGCCGCGGTGGTGTTCAGTCTGGAGGTCATCAACGTGGGCCATTTCCACTATGCGGCCCTGTTCCCCTGTCTGCTATCTGCCCTCATCGCCGCCGGGGTGCCCCCCCTGCTGGGTCTGCCCGGGGAGCGGTATATCCTGTCCGGCGCCCCTGATCCCACCGTCCTCCCGCTGCTCCAGTGCGGGGTGCTGGCGGTGGGGGCGGCGGTGCTGTCCATCCTGTTCTGCGTCCTGATGCACGGCGCGGGGCGGCTGTATCAAAAGTACCTGCCCAACCCCTATCTGCGGGTGCTGGCCGGGGCGGGGCTGGTGATCCTGCTCACCCTGCTGGAAGGCTCCGGCGACTACAACGGCGCGGGAGGCCACATCATTGAGCTGGCGGTGGAGGGCCAGGTACATGTGCCCTGGGCCTTCGCCCTGAAGCTGCTGTTTACCGCCCTCACCCTGGGCGCGGGCTTCAAGGGGGGCGAGATCGTGCCGACGCTGTTCATTGGCTCCACCTTCGGCTGCGCCGTCGCCCCGCTGTTGGGGCTGGAGCCCGCCTTTGGGGCGGCCATCGGTATGATCGCCCTATTCTGCGGGGTGACCAACTGCCCCCTGGCCTCCCTCTTTCTGGCCGTGGAGCTGTTCGGCGGCGGGGCGCTGCCCTTCTTTGCCCTGGCCTGCGCCCTGGCCTTCCTGCTCAGCGGGCGGTACTCGCTGTATTCCAGCCAGCACCTGGTTTACTCCAAGCTGGAGGCCCAGCTGGACGAGCAGTACAAGAAGGACAGAGAAATGGAAAAGGAGCACATATCATGTTAAGACTGATCAAAGAAGCGGAATTTGACCTTTACATCGACTTCGCCTACGAGCTGGCCCTGGATCCCGCCCGGTCGGGCTACCCCGTCTACTTCGACGGGATGAAAACCAGGGAGGACTTTGTCTCCCGCACCCGGAAGGCCCTGGAGCGCCCCGGCGAGGACGTCCTGCTGTTTTTTGAGGGCGGGGAAGTGGAGGGCCTCATCGCCTTCGAGCATTTGGAGGCGGATCGCTACCTCCACGCCAACGTCTTTAACATCCGCCGGGACACGGCGGCGGCGCTGGCGGAGTTCGTGGACTACTGTCGGGAGCGGTGGCCGGGGTTCACGCTGGATCTGGGCTTCCCGGCGGAGAACGTGGAGGCTCTGGACTGGCTGGACGAACAGGGAATCCCCTGCAACGAACGGTCATGGAATTTCCTGCTCAACCTGGACAGGTATGAGCCCTTGCCCGAGCCCGACCGCGTGAAGCGGGTGGGGGCGGAGAACTTTGAGGAGTTCGCCGCCGTCCACCGGCAGATCCAGGGGGATATGTTCTGGAACTGTGAGCGGGTGCGTAGCACCCTGGACGACTGGGCCATCTTCGTCACCGGGGAGGGGGCCGCCGGGGAGGTGTTGATGACCCTGGACAACTCCCCCCATCAGGAGATCTTCGCCCTGGAGTTTGTGGATGAGCAGTACCACAGCGAGGGCTTCCGGGCGCTGCTCACCGCCGCGCTGAACCTTTTGAAAGCCCACGGAACAAAGTGGCTCACCTTCTTTGTGGACGAGGGCTGCCCCCAGGGGGAGCTGTTGAAGGCCCTGGGCTTCCGGCTGGTGGGGACGTTTATCTGCCATCGGGCGGCACTGTAAAGCGGTAGAAAAAGACCGCCGAGAGAACATCTCCCGGCGGTCTCAGCTTGTCCAAAAGACAGGGTCTGCCCCATGTTCCTACGCTTCCGAAAAAACCTCCGACAGGTCAATGACGCAGTCCTCCAATACGTTCACCTTGATCTTGTCCCCGGCCGCGCCGAACTCCTTCACGGAATAACGGCCATCCTCCAGGACAAAGGATTGTACGATCCTGTTGTCGGGGTCAACGATCCAGTATTCCCGGACGCCGGCTCTCTGGTACAGGCAGAATTTGGTGAAGCGGTCGTGCCGCTGGGTGGAGGGGGACAGGATCTCCACCACCATGTCCGGCGCGCCCTTGCAGCCCCGCTCGTCCAGCTTGGAGGGGTCGCACACTACGGTGATGTCCGGCTCCACTACCGTGTCCACATCCTCCGGTCTGTCGCCATCCACTTCAAACAGCCGGACATCGAAGGGGGCGGCGTAGACCTTACACTTCTTTCCCTTCAAATAATTGCCGAGCTGCCTGAAAATCTCACCGCTGATCCCTTGGTGCACCCTGGACGGCGCCGGGGCCATCAGGATCACTTCCCCATCAATGAGTTCCGCCCGTTCGCCCTCGTCCCAGGTGAGAGCATCCGCGAACGTATACCGGGGCTTTTCCGCTGGCAGTGCCATTCCTATCACTCCTCGCTGTAGCAGCACGCTGAACTTTTTCCGATGCCACAATTATACCACGGCCCACCCCGGATTACAAGGCGGACAGCAACCCCTGGGCGCTCTTTGCCCAGCTTAAAGTTTCTTTTTTCGCTTCCTTTTTTCTTTTCAACGAAAAAAGGAAGGCCCTTAATGCTGATACTCAAACTCCAAATTGTACAGGCACACCACGTCCCCGTCCTGGATGCCCCTGTCCTCCAGCTGCTGGTACACCCCCGCGTCCCGCAGACGCCGCTCGAACCAGTTGCGGCTCTCGTAGTCGCCAAAGTTCACGTTGGCCATGAGCTGGCGCAGCCAGGGCCCGTCCACCAGCCAGGTGCCGTCCTCATCCCGCTGGATATCGAGAGCAGCGGATGTGTCCACCTCCGGGGGCCGTTCCACATAGGTGGGCTCGAACACGATCACCGGCGGCAGGTCGGACAGCTCCCGGGCGGCGGCATACATTAGCTCCTTGGTGCCCTGGTGGGTGGCGGCGGACAGCTCGAACAGGGGGCAGCCCTTGGCCTCCACGTGCTGGCGGAGCTTCTGCAAAAGCTCGGGATCCTCCATGATGTCCACCTTATTGGCCGCCACCAGCATCCGCCGGGAGGCCAGCTCTGGCGACCAGCGCTGCAGCTCCTCGCAGATGGCGTCGAAATCGGCCACCGGATCCCGGCCCTCGCTGCCCGACACATCCACCACATGGATGAGCAGGCGGCACCGATCCACATGGCGCAGGAAATCGTGACCCAGTCCCGCGCCGTCCGCCGCCCCCTCGATGATGCCGGGGATGTCGGCCAGCACGAAGGAGGTGTCCTCATCCACAGCCACCACGCCCAGGTTGGGGAACAGGGTGGTGAAGTGGTAGTTGGCGATCTTGGGCTGGGCCCTGGTGACCACGCTGAGCAGGGTGGACTTGCCCACGTTGGGGAAGCCCACCAGCCCCACGTCCGCCAGCAGCTTCAGCTCCAGCAGCACCTCCCGGGCCTGTCCCGGCAGGCCCGCCTTGGCAAACCGGGGGCACTGACGGGTGGGGGTGGCGAAGTGCTGGTTGCCCCAGCCGCCGTTGCCACCCCGGGCCAACACGAAGTCCTGATCCCCGGACATATCGCAGATGATCTCCTTCGTCTCCAGATCCCGCACCACGGTGCCCCGGGGTACCCGGATCACCAGATCATTTCCGTCCTTGCCGGAGCACCGTTTGCCCTGGCCCTCTTTGCCGTTCTCTGCCACATATTTGCGCTTGTAGCGGAAGTCCATCAGGGTGGACATATGGGGATCCACCCGCAGGATGATATCCCCGCCCCGGCCGCCGTCCCCGCCGTCGGGGCCGCCGGCGGCCACGTACTTCTCCCGGTGGAAGGCCACCGCCCCGCCGCCGCCGTCCCCGGCCCGGACGGTGATCCGGGCGGTGTCGATGAATTGATTGGCCATAAAGACCTCCTTACTGTATCTGTTCCCAGTGGATCTTCTTATCTTTAAAAGTAGTATTCCCAGTCATAGTCGTCTATCTCCCCGGATCTGTTCCATTTCCGCCAGATTTTTCGGTGCATCCGGATCCCCGTGCTCCGCCGCCCGTTTTGTCCAGTACAGGGCTTTGTCCAGATCCACAGGTGTCCCCTGGCCCATGAAATAGAAGTAACCCACCTGGCACTCCGCCAGGGCGTAGCCCCCCTCTGCCAGCTCCAGGCAGCCCCGGAAGCAGGTGTCATAGTCGCCCTTCTTATAATAGAGCTCGATCAACTCGTCCACCCGGCGCAGTTCGGGGCATTCCTCGTA
Source organism: uncultured Oscillospiraceae bacterium (assembly GCA_910584285.1). GTDB lineage: Bacteria > Bacillota > Clostridia > Oscillospirales > Oscillospiraceae > Enterenecus. The sequence continues at coordinate 11,996 of CAJTYK010000031.1, read as the reverse complement.
GTGGTTCAAATGTCCGCTCATGCCAAGCTCTCCTTTTTCCTGCGCCGGGCGTATACGTCGCTGTTCACCCGCCACGTGCCGTCCTCCAGCACGGTGCAGTTCTGCCAGTGGAAGGTGTCCACCCCTATCTCACAGAATACCCATTTTCCGGCGGGGTTATCAGCCGGCGTGCCCACCAGCCGCTCCCCCTCCTTCACGAAGGTGAGCAGCCGCACGTGGCCCTCACAGCAGTAGGCCATGTCGTAGCAGCCCGCTTTGGCGTTGAACATCCGGATGGCCGCGCCGTACTCCCCGTCGGGCTGGGGGTTGTCCGCCCTGGTGGCCCGGGAGGGGCAGATGAACAGATCCTCGATGCCCGCCCCGTTGAGGGCCCGGCGGAACAGCCACTCCCCCTGGACGGTACGGCCCCCGCCCAGGCCGTCGGTGTAGGTGAAGTCCCAGTCCCCCAGCAGGGGGGCGAACCAGTCGAACGACCGGGGGATCTTGTTTTCCCCGGCGGTCAGGGCCTCAAAAAATGCGTCCATGCCATCTCCTCCTTCCGAACAAAAAAGCCGCAAACGGGGAACCGTTTGCGGCCTTTCGATTTACTGCGCAATCTCCACGATGGAGACCTGCTTGCGATCCTTGCCCAGGCGCTCGAACTTCACCTTGCCGTCCTTCAGGGCGAACAGGGTGTCGTCGCTGCCCTTGCCCACGTTGACGCCGGGGTGGATGTGGGTGCCGCGCTGGCGCACGATGATGTTGCCCGCCAGCACAAACTGGCCGTCGCTGCGCTTCACGCCCAGCCGCTTGGCGTTGGAGTCGCGGCCGTTCTTGGTGGAGCCGCCGCCCTTTTTATGGGCGAAAAACTGGATATTGAGCTTCAGCATTGTCGTTTCCGTCCTTTCTGTCAAAGGTTAAGGATCTCAGTCCTTCTCGTCTTCATCGTCCAGCAGGACGGTGAGATTGTCGGGGTATTCCTCCCCCATGGCCTGGAGGTAGACCAGCAGGCCGGTGAGCAGCGTCTGGCACAGGCTGTCGCTGGCCTCGTTCAGCTTGGGGGGGAGCTTGAGGGAGATGCGGGCGCTGCCCTCCTTGGCTTTCACCGGGGCGCCCAGGCCCATCACCTCATTGATGGTGCACTCGGTGAGCCCCACGGCGGCGGAGATGGCGGCGCACACGATGTCCGCGCCTGCCTCGGCATACCCGCTGTGGCCCTCCACCACGAAGCCGTCCAGACGGCTGTCGGCGCTGTGGAAGGTGACGGTTGTCATAGCCTGAAACCCTCTCAGGCGTTGACCTTGGTGATCTCCACCTTGGTGTAGGGCTGACGATGGCCCTGACGGCGCCGGTAGTTCTTCTTGGGCTTGTACTTGAACACCAGGATCTTCTTGCCCTTGCCGTTCTTCACCACGTTGGCGGTGACGGAGGCGCCGTCCACGGTGGGGGCGCCGAATTTGGCGTTGTCGCCGTCCACGACGGCCAGCACCTTGTCGAAGGTGACGGAATCTCCGGCCTCCACGTTCAGCTTCTCGATGTAGAGGGTGTCGCCCTCGGCCACCTTGTACTGCTTGCCGCCGGTCTCGATGATCGCGTGCATATCTGCACTCCTTTCCTTTATTACGGGCTCGCTGTCGGGGGCGGGGAGCGTGTCCCTCTTTGCTGTGGACATACCACACCCATTCAAAGCGGCTATGACAGTATATCAGTGGAAATTTGGAATGTCAAGGGGGTTCTTCCGGCTTTTTTGAAAAATTGTGTTGACAGACGGAAAAAAACAGGCTATACTTTTTGGTACGCGATTCTACGCGTATGGTTTGCCAACCGCGCCCTTATGGGGGCGTTGTGGAGGGCCGCGCTCCGGCGCGCGCCAACATGATACAGGAGGTGTTCCCGCATGGTTCGTACCTATCAGCCCAAGAAGCGCCAGCGCTCCAAGGTGCACGGCTTCCGCAAGCGCATGGCTACCGCCAACGGCCGGAAGGTTCTGGCCCGCCGCCGCGCGAAGGGCCGCGCCCGCCTGAGCCATTGATGGCGCACACATCGGGATAGACATACACCACCGGGGCGCGGGAGATTTCCCTCGCCCCTAAGTGCATTTGGCCTGTCCCAACGGAGGTCGTATGAAAAACACCGTTTCGCTGAAGGAAAACCACCTGTTTCGCCGGGCCTATAGCCGGGGCAAGACCGCCGCCGACAGCCGGCTGGCCCTCTATGTCCGCCGAAACGGGCGGAAGGGCAGCCGCTTGGGGCTCACTGTGTCCACCAAGGTGGGCTGCGCCGTGGTGCGCAACCGGGTGCGCCGCCGCCTGCGGGAGATCTACCGGCTCCACGAGGGCAGGCTGATCACTGGCTGCGACGTGGTGGTGGTGGCCCGGGTACGGGCGGCGGAGAGCAGCTACCGGCAGCTGGAGAAGTCCTTCCTCAAGCTGGCGGACAAGCTGGCCCTGCTGAAGAAGGAGGTGGGGGCGTGAAGCGCCTGCTGCTGGCCCTGATCCGGTGGTACAGGCGGGACATCTCCCCCTATACCCCGCCCAGCTGCCGGTTCATCCCCACCTGCTCCGCCTATGCCCTGGAGGCGGTGGAGGTCCACGGGGCGGTGAAGGGCGGGCTGCTGGCCCTGTGGCGGATTTTGCGCTGCCACCCCCTGCACCGGCAGAAAACCTTTGTCTACGACCCCGTCCCACCCAAGAAAATCCGAAAACTGTAGGAGGCCAAGCATGGATATTTGGCAAATACTCATGACGCCGTTCAGCTGGATCCTGAAGCTGTTCTGCCAGGTGTTCAACAGCTACGGCATCGCCCTGTTCCTGTTCACCCTGGTGGTTAAGATCGTCCTGTTTCCTCTGAACCTGAAGGGCAAAAAGAGCATGATCAAGCAGAACGTGCTCAACGGCCAGATCCAGGAGATCCAGAAGCGGTGCGGCAACGACAAAGAGCGTTACAACCAGGAGCTCCAGAAGTTCTACGCCGAGAACAACGTCAACCCCTTGGGGGGCTGCGGCTGGACTCTGCTGCCCATCGTGTTCCTGTACCCCCTGTACGCCATCATCCGCCGCCCGCTGAAGTACATGATGTGGCTCTCCGAGGAAGCCGTCACCGCTGTGGCCCATGCCCTGGGCTGGGCCGACTTCCAGATCGGCGGCTACAACGAGCTGACCCTGGGCGCCATGATGAACGCGGGCAACCTGGAGACCGCCAAGGCCGCCGTGGGCGCGTCCGCCGCCAGCCTGTTCGTCATCAACTTTAACTTCTTCGGCATCGACCTGTCCCAGATCCCCCAGCTCAAGTTCTGGGAGGGCGGCGTCACCTGGGGCAGCGTGGGGCTGTTCCTGCTGCCCCTGATCTCCGCGGGGCTGTCCGTGGTGTCCATGATCGTGTCCCAGAAAACCAACCAGATGAATAAGGATCAGCAGGTGAAGATGAGCCCCATGATGTTCCTGATGGGCCCGCTCATCTCCCTGTGGATCGGCTTCGCCATGCCCGCCGGCCTGTGTATCTACTGGATCTCCAACTCCCTGCTGGGCATGGTGCAGGAGGTCATCTGCGGCGCCATGCTCCGCAAGGACTACGAGGCCGCCCAGCGGGAGATCGCCGAGCAGCAGAAGAAGGCCAAGGAGGCTGAGAAGGAGCGCCGCCGCAAGGCCGCCGAGAAGAAGGCCGCCGCCATCGCCGCCGGCAAGTCCGGCAAGAAGCAGCCCCAGTCCAAGCACAAGGGCGTGGATCTGTCCGCCAGTCGGGAGGGCCTGCGCACCTACGCCCGGGGCCGGGCCTACGACCCCAATCGCTATCCTGTCACCCCCTACCGGGATCCCAACGGCCCCGCTAAGCCCGTAGAGGAGGAGCCCAAGAAACTCACCGAGGAGGAGAAGGCCATCCTGGCGGAGAGCAACCCCGAGCTGATGGCCCAGGCGGCTGCCGCTGAGCTGGCGGCTGCGGAGCAGGCCGCCGCAGTGCAGGAGGACGAGACCGCCGCCCAGCCCGCGCAAGACGCGGAGGAGGGCTACGAGGCGGCCTATGCCGACGAGGAAACCGAGAACACTGAGGAATAACATCAACCAAAAAGGAGTGCGTTTCCTGTGTTGAAATATATCGAAGTCACCGGCAAAACCGAGGACGAGGCCGTCGCCAAGGGGCTGGCCCAGCTGGGCCTGGATCGGGACGACGTGTCTCTGGAGATTTTAGAGCGGGGCAGAACCGGCTTTCTGGGCATCGGCTCCGTCCCCGCCAAGGTCAAGCTGACCTATGAGGCCCCGGACGCACCTGCGGTGACGCCAGAGCCTGAGCCCATCCCCATTCCTCCTGTGGAGGAGGTCAAACCCCAGCCGAAACCCCGGGCTCAGCCTGCCCAGGCCAAGCCTGTCCAACCCAAACCCGAACCCAAGCCCAAGCCCGCGCCCAGGGCGGAGGCCCAGTCTCAGACTGCTCAGTCTCAGACTGTTCCGCCCCAGGCTGCCGCCCCCGCTCCGGAGCGGGCCCAGGCCCCCGCCGCGGACGACGACGTGGCCGCGGCCATTATCAAGTTCCAGACCGGGCTGTTTGCGCATATGGGCGTGGCTGCCACCCCCGTGGTCACCCGGGAGGGGGACACCTATCAGGTAGTGCTGGAGGGGGAGAACATAGGCGCCCTCATCGGCCACCGGGGGGAGACCCTGGACGCCATCCAGCAGCTCACCGGCTACGCCGTCAACAGGGGCCGCAGCCGCCGTGTCCGCATCCATGTGGACGCCGAGGGCTACCGGGCCCGCCGGGAGGAGTCGCTGAACCGCCTGGCCCGCAAGACGGCGGGCAAGGTGGTGAAGTACCGTCGGAATATCACCCTGGAGGCCATGAACGCCTACGAGCGGCACGTGATCCACACCGCCCTCCAGGACTACCCCGGCGTCACCACCTATTCCACCGGCACCGAGCCCAACCGCCGCACGGTGGTGGCCTACGACCCCAGCAAACAGTAAACGGCAAAGGCCCCCGGCGTCGCCGGGGGCCTTTTTCAGACAGGAGGACTGCATGGAATTTTCCAAGGAAGAACTGTCCGAGGCCAAGCGGCAGCTTGACTCCACTCTGCACAAGCTGCGGGAGGTGGTCAAAACCCTCCAGGCCAAGGAAAACCCGGAGCGGTACAAGGCCCAGATCACCCTGGCAAAGCGGCGCATACGGGCCTTTGAGATCGCCAACACGTTCATTTTGCGCGCACTTGAACAATAAACCCATTGAGGTGATTTTTATGGAAATCAACGTCCTGCCGTTGGGCCAACTGGGCACAAACTGCTATATCTTCCACCAGAAGGGCAGCTCTAAATGCGGCATTGTGGATCCCGGTGATCAGGGGGAGCAGCTGGCCCAATGGCTGAAAAACAGGGGCCTGGAGCCGGAGGCCATCCTGCTCACCCACGGGCACTTTGACCACATTCTGGGCATACCCGGCCTGCGGACGGCGTGGCCGGAACTGCCCATCTACTGCCACCCCGCCGACTTCGGGGCGGGGGAGACTACCAACCTGTTCGGCCAGCGCTTCCCCACCGCCTCCTCCTTCGGGAACGTCACCCCCTACCGGGAGGGGGATCGGGTGACCGTGGCGGGGGTGGAGCTGGAGGTGCTGGAGACCCCGGGCCACACCCCCGGCTCGGTGACGCTGCGGGCGGGGGACACGCTGTTCACCGGGGACACCCTGTTCGCCGGCTCCATGGGCCGCACCGACTTTGAGGGCGGGAGAGGGGAGGACATGAAGGCCTCCCTCCGGCGGCTGGCTGAATTGGAGGGGGACTATCAGGTGCTCCCCGGCCACGAGGGGCAGACCACCCTGGAGCAGGAGCGGAAAACCAACTACTGCATCCACATGGCCATGAGGGGCTGAGATGAAGATCTGGCTCACCTCGGACAATGTGAACTGGGATACCTGGCGCTACCGCTACCCCACGGAGCAGATGCTGCTCACCCTGTTTCCCGACGAGCGGCCGGAGTACCCAGAAGATCCTGCCCCCACCGCTCTGGACGGGGAGCGTAACGCCGTGATCATCACCCTCCACCGGGGAAAGAAGCTCACCAACCTGATCGCCCTGCTCCTGCGGGGCGGCAGGTGGAACAACGGGGTGGTGCGCTTCCCGTCGGACAGGCTGGACGAGCCCGACGAGCAGGTGTACCACACCGTCTCCCACGCCCTGAAGCAGGCGTTTTACAAGGCCGGGACGGCCCTGCTGGGCCATGACCTGCCCTGGGGGTCGCTGACGGGGGTGCGGCCGGTAAAGCTGCCCACCCGGGCCATGCTGGCAGGAAAAACGGCCAAGCAGGCCCAGCGGGAGCTGGAGCAGGACTACCACGTGTCCGCCCCCCGGGCGGCGCTGGCGGTGGAGTGCGCTCAGGCGGCGCTGGATGTGGGCCGGGGGCTGTCTCGGGACGGGATGGCGCTGTACCTGGGCGTGCCCTTCTGCCCCACCCGGTGCGCTTACTGCTCCTTCATCTCCGCTGACGTGAAGGGGTCGCTGGCCCTGGTGGAGCCCTATGTGGACACCCTGTGCCGGGAGATTGAGCTGGCGGGTACGCTTTTGCGGGAGCGGGGGCTGAGGATCTCCTTCGCCTACATGGGGGGCGGCACTCCCACCACCCTGTCGGCAGAGCAGCTAAATCGCGTGCTGACCGCGGTGGAACGGTTCTTGCCCATGGAGGGCTGCGGAGAGTTCACCGTGGAGGCGGGACGGCCGGACACCATCACCGCGGACAAGCTAAACGTGCTGCACGCCCACGGGATTCAGCGAATCTCCATTAACCCCCAGACTATGGAGGACGGCGTGCTCAAAGCCATTGGACGGGCCCACACCGCCGCCCAGATTGAGCAGGCCATGGCGCTGGCGGGGGAGCGGTTCGGGGGGCTGGTGAACATGGATCTCATCGCGGGCCTGCCCACGGACACGCCGGAGGGCTTCGGGCGCACGCTGGATCGGGTGCTGGCCATGGCCCCGGCCAACGTCACCGTCCACACCCTGGCACTGAAAAAGGGCTCCCGGCTCACGGAAGAAGGAGGGGCGGCCTGCCCGCCTGAGACGGTGGAGGCCATGCTCACCTTGGCATCCCAGCGGCTGCGGGGGGCGGGGTACGCCCCCTATTACCTCTACCGGCAGAAGTATATGTCCGGTTCCTTCGAGAACGTGGGCTGGGCGCAGCCAGGGGCGGTGTGCGCCTACAACATCGTGATGATGGAGGAGCTGCAAAGCGTGTTGTCCCTGGGGGCGGGGGGGATCACCAAACTGGTGGAACCAGATCGGCGGAAGATTGTCCGACTGAACAACCCCAAGTACGCCAAGGAGTACCTGGATCGCTGGGAGGACGTGGCCGCGGACAAGCGGGCCGCCGCCGACTTCCAGGCGGGACTTTTGTAAACAGATTTGCAAAAGGGCGGTTCCGGCAGATTTGCCGGAACCGCCCCTTTACCGCTGCCTTGCCCCGATTTTGCGTAGGGGACAGTGTCCTCATCGTCCCGCGGTTCCTCATGAGGCGGGCCGATGGGGGCGGTGTGTGCCGGTGGCACACGTCCACCGCACCACCGAGCCGGCAGCGAGACCATCCGCCCTTACATTATTAAAAAAGAATTGTGGAAAACGGCTTGTGTCATACGCCTTTTTCTGGTATAATAGGTTAGTTGACATGCTATGCTTTTGAGGAGGCCCTGCCCATGAAATCTGCCGCCGACGTCTGGGAAAAAGTAAAGAGCCTGATGGAGGGATCCATGACCGCCGTGGCCATCGAGACCTGGTTCGGCGACATGGAGGCGGTGGCCCTGGAGGACACCCGGCTGGTGCTGTGCGTCCCCACCGACTTCAAGCGGAACATCATCCGCACCCGGTTCCAGACCAACCTGGAGCAGGCTCTCCGGGAGCTGTTCTCCTTTGACGTAGACGTGACCCTGCTCCTCCCCGAGGAGCGGGACGCCTATCTGGCCCGGGAGGCCGCTCCCGCCCCTGTGGGCGGGGAGGGTGCGGAACGGTACACCTTTGAACGGTTTGTGGTGGGCTCCACCAACCGCTTTGCCTACACCGCCGCCAAGAAGGTGGCGGACGAGCCGGGAGGGGCTTATAACCCCCTGTTCATCTACGGCCAATCCGGGCTGGGCAAGACCCACCTGCTCCACGCCATCGCCAACCAGGTGCGGCACAATCACCCGGGCTTCCGGATCCTGTATGTTCAGAGCGAGGACTTCGTCAACGAGCTCATCGGAAACCTGCGCCGGGGCATTGATATGCAGGGCTTCCGGGATAAGTACCGCCTGGTGGATCTGTTTCTCATGGACGACGTGCAGTTCATCGCCGGCAAGGACTCCAGCGAGGAGGAGCTGTTCCACACCTTCAACACCCTGTATGAGCAAAAAAAACAGATTGTGTTTACCTCCGACCGGCCCCCCCACGAGATGCTCCGGCTGGAGCAGCGGCTGAAAACCCGGTTTGAGCAGGGCCTGCCTGCCGACATCCAGCCTCCGGACTATGAGACCCGGGTTGCCCTGCTGAAGAACAAGGCGGTGGAGCGGGGGATCTCCCTGCCCGATCCGGTGCTGTCCTATGTGGCGGAGAACATCACCTCCAACGTGCGGCAGATTGAGGGCGTGGTCAACAAGATCATGGCCTTCCAGGAGCTGATGGGGGAGCAGCTGGATGTCGATACCACTGTGCGGGCAGTGCGGGATATCCTCCGGGCCAAGGAGAACTTTCTCCCCTCAGCAGACACCATCATCCAGGAGGTGGCCCGATTCTATGAATTGGACGGTGCCGCTCTCCAGGGACAGAGCCAGAACAAGGAGATCAGCACTGCTCGAAACGTGGCCATGTATATTATCCGGGAGATGACCCAGCTGTCCCTGGCGGAGATCGGCCAGCAGTTTGGCGGGCGGCACCATTCCACGGTGCTCAACTCCATCAACCGGGTGGAAAAGATGATGAAGGCTCAGCCGGAGTTGTCCGAGATCATCCGGGATATCACCAACGCGGTGAATTCGGCCTATTGACCATCCCAGCTTCCACAATTTTGCGGGCTGTGGTGTGGAAGGCTGTGGAAGGGTTTTTGGCCTGCTTCTGAGCAGTGCAGGGTGTGGAAGCTCTGCGGATCCCGCTGTGGAGGGCAAAGCCTCTGATATGACCGGGCTTGCAGAGTTTTCCACAGGTTCCGCAGCCCCTACGGGCTACTACGAATTTTTAATCCCTCCCTCTCCTGCGGAGGGAGGAGAAAGGATGTTTCCTATGAAATTTTCCTGCGAAAAGGCGATCCTGCAAACCGCCGTCACCACCGCCGGCCGGGTGGTGGCCGCCAAGAGCACCATTCAAGCTCTGGAGGGAGTGCTGCTGGAGGCGGAGGGGGACGGCCTGCGGATCAGCGGCTACAACCTGGAGACGGGGATCGTCACCCGGGTGGAGGCCGCCGTCACTGAGACAGGAGCCATCGTGCTGTCCGCCCGGCTGCTGGGGGAGATTCTGCGGCGGATGCCGGACGACGCGGTGTCCCTGTCCGCCGGGGCAGATCTGTCCGTCCATATCCAGTGCGGGCCCACCTCCTTCGACATCAAGGGCAGCAGCGACGAGGATTTCCCGGAGCTGCCCTCCGTCAACGAGGGAAAAGGGCTGTCCATCGCCCAGGGCGAGCTGCGCTCCATGATCGGCCAAACCATTTTTGCCGTCAGCGACAACGAGAGCCGGCCCATCCACACCGGGGCCCTGTTTGAGACGGAGGGAGACAGCCTCACCATGGTAGCGGTGGACGGCTACCGGCTGGCCCTGCGCCGGGGGAAGCTGGCCCAGGAGGGGGCGGAGACCCTGTCCTTTGTGGTGCCCGGGGCGGCCCTCAGCGAGGTGGAGAAGATCTGCGCCGACAGCGACGAGCCCGCCATCCTCACCCAGGGGGATCGGCACATCACCTTTGAGATGGGCGGCACCCTGCTGGTGGCCCGCCGGCTGGAGGGGGAGTTCCTCAACTACCGGCAGACCATTCCTCATAACAACTCCATTATCCTGGAGGTGGACACCGCCGACCTCCAGCGCTCCATTGACCGGGCGTCCCTGATCATCAACGACAAGCTAAAAAGCCCGCTGCGCTGTAAGTTTGAAGATGGCTCCCTATCCATCACCTCTAAGACCGCCATTGGTTCCGCTTTTGATCGCTGCCCTATCTCCGGGGACGGCAAGGGGCTGGAGATCGGCTTCAACAACCGTTTTCTCATGGACGCGGTGAAGGCGGCCCCCGCCCAGCGGGTGCGGCTGGAGCTGAACACCCCCACCTCTCCTTGCCTGATACTGCCCCCGGAGGGCGCGGAGGACAGCTTTCTGTATATGGTGCTGCCTGTCCGCCTGCGCGCGGGGGAGTAGTTCCTTTTTCTCTTGAGAAAGAGGATCTTAGAGCCATTAGCTTGGAGGCATCACCTTTGCCGGCGGTTGAGGATGCGTTTTACGTCGGCAACGGGAAGGATTCTTCATTGAGAAGGAGTACAGGCAGATTTTTATGGAAGAACGGATTAAAATTGAGACCCCATTTATCAAGCTCCAAGACCTGCTCAAATTTGCCGGAGCGGTGGAGACCGGCGGGGAGGCCAAGATCCGCATACAAGAGGGGGAGGTCAAGGTCAACGGGCAGGTTTGCACCATGCGGGGTAAGAAGCTGTACCCTGGTGATTGGGCGGAGTTGAACGGCCGCCGCTTTTTGGTGGAATGACCGTCGATCAGATTAGCTTGGATTTTTTCCGGAACTACGTCCACGGGGAGGCGGACTTCCACCCTGGGGTGAACGTCATCGCCGGGGAGAACGCCCAGGGTAAGACCAACCTGCTGGAGGCGGTGGCCTACCTATCCTCCGCCTCCTCCCACCGGGCCCGGTTCGACCGGGAGCTGATCCGGCACGGGGTGGATCACGCCTTTGTAAAGGCGGGGATCACCAGCCGGGGGCGGCAGTTGACGTTGGAGGCGGATCTCCACCGGGGCCAGCGGCGGCAGCTGCGGTGTAACGGGGTACGGTTAAAGACAGCGGGGGAGCTGTCCGGCCTGCTGCGGACGGTGCTGTTCTGCCCGGAGGATCTGTATCTGATCCGGGAGGGCGCGGAGGCCCGGCGGCGGTTTTTAGACGGCTGCATCTGCCAGCTCCGGCCCCGATATGCCCAGGCTCTGGCGGAATACAAACGGCTATATCAGCACAAGACCCGGATCTTAAAGGACGCAGAGGAGCACCCCGCCCTGCTGGATACGCTGGACGATTTCTCCCTGCGGATGGCCCAATGCGGGGCGATCCTCATCCACTACCGGGCCCACTTTGTCCGCCGCCTTCAGGACGCTGCCCCAGAGATCCACCGGGATTGCTCCGGGGGACGGGAGAAGCTGGAGCTGCGGTATGAGACGGTGTCCACCGTCACCGACCCGGAGGCGGCGCCTAAAGTCCTCCTGCCCCAGCTGCTGGCCCACCAGGAGGCCCACCGGCGGGCGGAGATCGAGTCCCGCTCTTGCCTGTCCGGCCCCCACAAGGACGAGCTGGCGGTGGAGATCGACGGCGCACCGGCGAAAAGCTACGCTTCCCAGGGCCAGACCAGGACGGCTGCGCTGGCGTTAAAGCTGGCGGCTCGGGAGATCTTCCACGGGGACGGCGGCGAATGGCCCGTCCTCCTGCTGGACGACGTGCTCAGCGAGCTGGATCCCCGGCGGCAGGAGTTTGTGCTCAACCGGATCACCTCCGGGCAGGTGTTCATCACCTGCTGCGAGGAGGAGAAGCTCACCCGGCTTCGGGAGGGGAAGGCCTTCCGGGTGGAAAATGGAAGGCTGTTCCCCTCGTAGGGGAGTGGGTGGCAGGGGGCGCCCTGCCGGGGGCGTTCCTTTCTGCTCGTGCAGAAAGGAACCGAAAGACACGCTTAGGAGGTGACCTCCGGCGGACGCTGCGCGTCCTTAGTCGGCCACCCCCTAAGAACCCCCTTTTTACGGGGGCTGTCAGATCGAGGCGTTGGTGGTTGTCCTACCGGCGCGGTGGGGATACGGACGCGGATCCCCCTGTCGCCGCTGCCGCTG
>CAJTYK010000030.1:23238-23633 GCA_910584285.1 uncultured Oscillospiraceae bacterium | reverse complement strand
TTGGCCCAGCCCGCGCTGTCCTTCAGGGTGCGCACCAGCTCCATCAGGGTTTTGGGCCCCGTCCACAGGCACTCCATCACCCGCCACTCGCCGGGGGTGAGGGGATTGCGCTTTTCGTCCATAGGATACCTCCGTTCCACAATTGGTTTACTTCTGTAAACCTACTATAGCAGAAAGGACTACAAATGTCAACCTATTTTTAAAAAAAGGAACTTGACTTTGCCGAGGCGGGGTGCTCCTGAAATTTCAAGCAACACAAGGAGGCTGGGCAAAGCACCCAGCCTCCTGATACGTTTTCCAGATCGGGCGATGCTCGATTCTGCCCTGTCAGGCTTTGCAAGCTGCACAGAACCAGGGCAGAGGGTGCAAAAAAGAGCAGGAAGTGCCGGGCCAAG
>CAJTYK010000030.1:0-23228 GCA_910584285.1 uncultured Oscillospiraceae bacterium | reverse complement strand
CCCCCCCCCCCCCCCCCACTTCCGCGTTGGGTCAGTCAAAAACAAAGGCTCACCCACAGCCGCCCCGCCTCATACCGGGCGGCGATAGTGCCCCCCATCCGCTCGGTGAGGGAGCGGGCGATGGACAGCCCCAGTCCGGTGGAGCTCCGGCCCGTCTCCACGGTGTAGAACCGGTCGAACAGCCGGCCCACCTGTACCTCATCCAGTTCCGGTGCGGTATTGGACAGGGTGATGACGCCCGCACTGTCCAGTGTCACCTCCAGATCGCCGCCGCCGTGCCGCAGGGCGTTGTTCAGCAGGTTGCCCAGCACCCGGGACAGCGCCGCCCGATCCAGTCGGCGCACCACCCGATCCGACCACAGGGACACGTGGGGCGTCACGCCGCCCTCCACCAGCGCCCCGTAGAAGGAGGCCACCGCCTCCTCCACCGCCGCGTTCAGATCCACGCTCTCCAGCGTCAGCTCCTCCTCCGGGCCGGCGGCCACCGAGTAGCGCAGCAGCTCCTCGGTGAGCTGGCGCATGGCCTCCGCCCGGTCGGCGATGAGGGCCAGATACCGGGCCTGATCCGTCGTTTTGTCCCCTCTGTCCAGCAGCTCCAGGTAGCCGCAGATGGCGGTCAGCGGGGTACGCAGGTCGTGGGAGACGTTGGTGACCGCCTCTTTCAGCTCCCGGTCGCCGTTCTCGTACCGCTTGCGGAGGCGGCGCAGCTCCTTGAGCTGGACGTTCAGCGTCCCCGCCAGCTTGCGGGCGTGGGGATCCCGGGCGGACAGGAAGATGGGGTTGTTGGTGTCGGAACCCAATCGCTCCTCCAACTGGGCGGCGATCTCGTCCAGGCTTTTTTGGAGCAGGCGCAGGCGGACGCACAGGATCAGGACGATTGCGGCCAGAGCGCCGCACAGCAGCCAGGGGAGCATGGGGGGGCACCTCTCTTTGCGGGCGGATGATATCCGCCCCTACTTCAGATCCTTTTTGTGGAACAGGGCGATGCCCGATGCGGTGGACAGGGCGATCACCGCCAACGACCACAGCGGCATCCAACGCAGGTTCTGGGTCTGCTGGCTGGTGCACTCCACGGCCTGGCTGCTGGGCAGCAGGGCGTAGAGCGCCTCAAACACCGCGCGCCACGGGCCGTCCAGGTATTGGGGATTGGGCGTCAGAGGGCCCGGTATGTACGCTCCGTTGGCGTCCCAAGCGCCCCCCAGGTATTCCGGGGCCAGCAGGCGGCTCCTGAGATAGATGCTGGCGAACAGCAGCAGGAACACCCCCAAAAGGCAGGCCGCCGCCGACACGGACTTCTGGCCGCAGTTCATCACCAGGAGGGTGAACAGGGCGCAGAACGCCGCCACCGCCGCCAGCGAGCCCAGCACGATAAGCACGGCCGATCCCGCGTCCATCACAATAAACCCGATCAGCGGCGTACCAACCGCCGCCGCGGCCAGCATATAGGCGGCGCAGAACAGCACGGATGCCGCCATGCCCGCCAGCAGGTTCGCGGCGTAGACGTATGGGCGGAGGTGCCCCGCCGTGATCTTGTTCCGGATGGCGCCGTCGCTGTATTCCCGGCCGAAAAAGAGGGGGATAAACACCGCCGTGAGGATGCAGGCCAGGATCGGGTAGGAGAAGAACGCCCCGTCCAGCGGGATGGGCTCCTGCCGGCTCATCTCGTAATAGTTGAACGTGATCAGGGCCCCCAAGCAAAAGCTGGACGCCAGGATCCCCCAGAACAGCCCGCTCCTTTTCAGCCGCAGGAAGTTGGCGGACAGTAAATTCGTCATGCCACCCACCTCACTTCAAATCCTTCCGACGGAACAGCGCCGCCCCGGCGGCGGTAAAGGCGGCGACATCGATCACAGAGTACAGGGGCAGCCGGGCCGGATGGGCAACGTCCGCCCGCATATACTGGAGGGACTGCCCGGTGGGCAGGAGATCCTGGAGGGTTTCCAGCACCACCCGCTCCATGCCGCCCACGTAGCGGGGATTGGGATCCCCCGGGATCATCTCCCCGGCTTCGGTAACCACCCAGTTTAGGTATTCCGGGTGCATCAGAGGAATTTCGATCCGGCCCGCCACCAGATAGAGCGCCAGCATCCCCAGCAGGCAGATCACCGCCGCCGTGCTTTTCCGGCTGCAATTCATGGTGACGAAGGTGTACAGGGCGCAGTATGCCGCCAGCAGCACCAGCGTTCCCAACACCAGGAGGGCCAGCGTCCCCGCCTCCAGGGCCGGGGGCTCGTAGATAAAGAGCCCCACAGCCAGCACGGGCAGCACATAGGCTCCGGCGGCGCACAGGGCCACCACCACGCTGGTGATCAGGTGGGATAGGTAGATGGACAGGCGGGAGTGGCCCGCTGTGAGCTTATTGCGGATGGCCCCGTCGCTGTACTCCGCCCCGAAAAACAGGGGGATGAACACCGCCATGCCGAAGCCCAGGAGCAGGGCGTAGGTGAACAGATCGATAGTCAGGTAAAACCGGGCGCCCCACCTGAACCAGTGGCTGAAGTGCTGAAGGGTGAACGCCGCCCCCAGGGCGAACATCGCCCCCAGCAGCCCCCAAAACAGCCTGCTTTTCCTCAGCCGCAGGAGGTTGGCCGACAGTAAATTCCTCATGCCACCCACCTACTTCAAATCCTTCCGCCGGAACAGCGCCGCCCCGGTCCCGGTGGATGCTGCAAAGATAACCAGCGAATATGCCGCCAGCAGCGCCGGGTTTTCCGCGCTCATATCACCGTACTGGATGGATTGGCAGCCGGGGAGGAAGTCGTACAGGAACTGGTACACCTCGCGTTCCGTCCCCCGTACGTACTGGGGGTTTGGCTCCGGTTCCTCCTCCACGACCTGTCCATCGTGGGCGATAGAATATTCACGTAGAAATTCCGGGGCATTGAGCCGCGAGTTGATATAGATGCCTGCGAACAGCAGGAGAAACACACCTAAAATGCACACCACCGCCGACGCGGCCTTGCGGGTGCACAGCATAGCCACGAAGGTATACAGCGCAGAGAACGCCGCCGCCAGCGCCAGCGTCCCCAGCATAAACAGCGCACACTGGGGCGGGGTCAGGCGGATGCCGTTGAGCAGGGGCACACCAAGGGCCAGCACCGCCAGGATATAGGCCGCACAAAACGCGAGGGAGGAGACTACGGCGGTGATGAGGTTGGCAAAGTAGATGGACAGGCGGGAGTGCCCCACCACCATTTTGTTGCGGATAGCCCCATCGCTGTACTCCATGCCGAAAAACATGGGGACGAACACCGCCGCCACAATGCCGATCAGCAGGCCGTGGCGAAAAAGCACCTCATCCAAATAAGAGAGCTGGCCGAACTCGGCATAGGCAACCTGTTCCCAATAGCGCTGGAGGGTGAATCCCGCCCCCAACAGGAGCATCAAAATGATACAGCTCCAGAACAGAATACTTTTTTTCAACCGCAGGAGGTTGGCGCTGAGCAGCTTAATCACGGGGGCCACCCCCCACCAGGTTGACGAAGTAGCTCTCCAGGCTCTCGTCCCGCTCCTGGGCGCTGAGCAGCTCGCAGCCCTCGGCATCCAAGGCGCGGCTGAGCTGGGAGATGTTCAGCTGGGCGAACACGTCCGCCTGCCCGTCGGACAGGATCTTGTACTCCACCCCCATGCCGTCCAGCACCCGGGCCAGCGCCCGGGTATCGGTGACCTCCACCCGCAGGCACTTGCGGCAGGCGGCCTCCAGCTCCCGGGCGGACAGCTCCTTGACGATGCGCCCGCTGTCGATGAAGCCGTAGTGGGTGGCCAGCTTGGACAGCTCGTCCAGGATGTGGGAGGAGATGAGCACGGTGATGTTCCGCTCCCGGTTGAGCTTGAGGATCAGCTCCCGTATGTCGATGATGCCCTGGGGATCCAGGCCGTTCACCGGCTCGTCCAGCACCAGGAAGTCCGGATCCCCCGCCAGCGCCACGGCGATGCCCAGCCGCTGCTTCATGCCCAGGGAAAAGTTGCGGGCCTTTTTCTTCCCCGTGTCCTCCAGCCCCACCAGCTTCAAAAGCTCCGGGATGCCGTCATCGGTTGGCACACCCAGCACCCGGAACTGCTCTTTCAGGTTGTCCTCCGCGGTCAAGTCCAGGTAGATGGACGGGGTCTCCACCACCGCGCCCATGCGGCGGCGGATTTTGGCAATTTCCTTCTGGTTGAAGTCGGTGCCGTAGAGGGAATAGCTGCCCGACGTGGGGGCCTGGAGCCCGCAGATCAGCCGGATCAGGGTGGTTTTGCCCGCGCCGTTGCGGCCCACGAAGCCGTAGATGCTGCCGCGGGGCACGTGCATGGTGAGGTTATCCAAGGCTTTGAACTGCCTATAGTGTTTGGACAGGCCCTGGGTGGCCAGTACGTATTCCATAAGATTGCCTCCGTTTCCTTGGGATGTGCCTATCTTATCAGGCAACGGTCAAGAAAGCGGTCAAGGAAACAGTTCAGATTTCGTCAAGATTTCAGCTTGAATCCGATGCCCCACACCGATTCGACGCAGTCCCCGGCCCCCGCCTCCCGCAGCTTGCGGCGCAGGTTGCTGACGTGGGTTTTCAGCGAGCTCTCGGTGCAGTCCGGGGTATCCAGGGCGATGCGATCCAGCAGAGTGGACTTGGTGACCACCTGGGCGGGGTTTGCCATCAGCAGCTTCAAAATGGCGTACTCCGTCCGGGTGAGCCGCACCTCCTTGCCATCCACCCGCACCGAGCGGGCCTCCGGCTCCAGCCGCAGGTTTTGGAAGGTGAGGGCGGCGCCCTCCCGGGCCGGGGCCTCCCGCAGCCGCACCGCCACCCGGGCCAGCAGCTCCCGCAGGACGAAAGGCTTGGTGACGTAGTCCGCCGCGCCCCCCAGCAGCAGGGCGGTCTTGCTGTCGATGTCGGCCTTGGCGCTGACCACGATAACGGGGACACCGGTCAGCCTGGGCAGCACCTCCTCCCCGGACAGGCCGGGGAGCATGAGATCCAGCAGGGCCAGATCGGGTCGGCCCCGCTCCAGGGCCAGCACCGCCTCGGTGCCGGAGTAGGCCCGGCTCACCCGGTAGCCCTCCCCCTCCAGCGCCTCCTGGAGCAGATTTCCGATGTAGATGTCGTCGTCGATGACCAGAATATGTTTCATTCTATGCGCCCCGTTTCCCGATACACTGGCCCAATTATACGGAACGCGCGGGAAAAACACAAGGAAAAGGAGGTGAAAATTCTTTGAAGATTTTGACACGGCGCTTTGAGATCCAAATGGGATCATCCCCCGCCGCAAGTGTGCCGCTCCCGCCAAGATCAAGACCGCTCCCACTGGCGGGAGTGGTCTGTCATTCCTCTGTGTGAGTTCAGCCCTGTTTGGCGCTTACATTTACGGCACGATATATTCCTCCAGACACAGCCCACGGCCCATGATCTCCCGGGCCGCTTCTACCCCAACATAGCGGTAATGCCACGGCTCATAGCCCACCCCGGTGAGGGCGCTCTTGTCCGTGGGATAACGCAAAATGAACCCATACTCCGCACAGTGGGCCATGAGCCAGCGCTGTACGGCGGTGTTCTCCTGCTCGTGATCCAGCACCTGGTAGGATAGATCCACGAGGTCCACCGCCAGCCCGGTCTGGTGTTCGCTGGCGCCGGGGCGGGCCACCCAACGGGCGGCCTGCTCCTCCGCCTCCTCCTGGGGGTAGCCCTGGGCCAGCCAGCTCTGCACCTCCTGCTGGAACAGCTGCCGCTGGGTTTCCTCCGAGCGGTACGAGGAGCAGATCAGCGGCTGAAGCCCCGCCGCCCGGCAATCATCCATCATCCGCTGGAGGGCAGGGTAGGCCCGGCTGTCGATGGCATGGCCGTTTCTGAGCTGGGTCAGCTCGGGAACGGCAAAGTCCTCCGGCAGGGGGTGCTCCCCATTTACCAGCAGCAGCGCCCATCCGTCGCCCGCGGAGGCGGGCCTGTCCGGCGGCGAGCTGGGGGCGGCGGTGAGGGCGGGCTCCGGCGAGGCTGTCTGGGTCGAGGCGGGGCTGGGTGCGCCCAGGTCCTTTCGGGAGGCGAGCTGGACGACGGACGCCCCGGCCCAGCCCGCCGCCAGCCCCGCGGAAAACAGCAGCAGGGCGAGGACAAGCAGCAGCGGCAGGGGTGAGGTGCGGCGGCGGACGGCAGTTTTCATGGGGCACATCTCCTTTGTATCGACTATGCACCCAGCTTACCACCCGGTTGCGTCGAATTTTCAACCTTTTTGCATCAAAGCACCATCTTTTTCCTTCGGCGCAGCCCTATGGCGCGATGTTCAGCATGATGGAAAACGATGTGTCATCCCAGGAGATCTCATAGAACAGGGCGGTGCCGGTGACAGCATAGCTCTGGACCTGCCCGGAATCGTAGCCGAAACCTTCGGACTCCGTCTCCACTCCCAGTAATTCGAAGAAACGCTCTATCAACTGGTTGAAGTCCCAGGCCTTGGGGGAAAGCCACTGGTCCAGCTCTGTGTCGTTGACAAAGAGCTCGATGGGAAGCCCGGTCTCCGTGTCCAGAGTCACGTGGACAGACTTGCGCCACTCCTTGGCGGCGTAATAAGTCCACTCCACATCCCAGAAGGCGGAGGGATCCCGGGCGGCGCTGCCCTCCGCCGGGTCCCACAGCAGCAGGCGGCTGAACTCTGCCCCGTCAAAGGGCTCGAACAGCCACTCCGGGAGAATACCCGCTTCGATCAGCAGCTCCTGGGCGGCCTGGGCCTGCTCCTGGCCCTCCGGGTCGTCAGCGTTGACGCTGTCCCGGAAAGAGAGGATTGGCTTGCTGGAGAAACGCTGCTTGGCGTAGAGAGCCATCCGATCCGGCAGGGTGCGCTCCTCCAAAGCGGGGGAGGCGGAGGCCTCCGGATGCGCAGTCAAGGTCTGCACCTGCCCAAACTGCCGCTCGTCCCGGATCTGAGAGATCCAGGCAGGCAGCGCCGCCGCCCCTGTCACCACCAGGCAGGTCAGGACAGGCAGCAACCATTTTTTCACCGGTTTCATCCCTGCGTTCCCCCTTTCAGAGCTACGCGCACCGTGGTGCCCTCGCCCGGCGTACTCTCAAACCCCAGCGTCCCGCCGTGGAGCTCCACGATCCGCCGGCACAGGGCCAGCCCCAGCCCCGCGCCCCCCTGGGCCCGTGAGCGGGACTTGTCCACCATGTAGAACGGCTCGGTAATCCGCCCCAGCTCCTCCGCCGGGATGCCTCGGCCGGTGTCGGACACCTGGATCAGGTAGCCGCCGCCCTCCCCGGCCCGCCCGGTGAGGGTGACGCTTCCCCCGGGGGGCGTGGCCTTCCGGGCGTTGTCCAGTAGGTTGAGGCACGCCGTCTCCATCAGATCCGGATCCAGGAAGGCGGGGGCCTCCTCCGCGTCCACCTCCAGCCGAACGCCCGCCTTCTCCAGGGCGGGACGCAGGGCGTTCCCCGTCCGCTCCAGAAAGGCCCGCATGGCGGTGGGCCGCAGGGGGAAGTCCTCCCGCTCCAGCACGATGAGCTCCATCAGCTTGCCCGACAGGGCCTCCAGCCGCCGTCCCTCCCGGAAAATGTAGCCGGCGCTGTCCCGCACCTGCTCCGGGGAGTTCTCCCGGGACAGCAGCAGGTCGGCGTAGCCGATGATGGAGGTCAGCGGCGTCTTGATCTCGTGGGCGAAGCTGGCGGTGAAGTCCTTTTCCCGCTGGGCGGCGGCGGTGAGCTGGGTCACCTGCTCCTCCAGCCGTTCCGCCATGGCGTTAAAATCCCGGGAGAGCGCCCCGATCTCATCGCCGCTGGTGACGTCCGCCCGCTGGGACAGCTCCCCCTCCGCGATCCGGCCCACGGCGTTGGACAGGCTGTTCAGCGGCCGCAGGAGCAGATGGGACACCAGCAGCGACAGCACCCCCACTCCGGCCACAAGGGCCAGCATCAGCCCAAAAAAGCTGCGGTATTGATCGTCCCGCTGGGAGAACAGGGCTGAGACGTGGCGGCAGTTTTCCAGATAGACCACCCCGTCCGACAGGGGCAGGGCGCTGGCCGCGTGGAGAAAATACCACCCCTGGGCGGAGTTGGCCAGCCGCCATGCCATCTGCCCCTCCGGCAGATCGGAGATCAGCGGCAGGGGATCCAGCTCCGGGGGCATGGAGATGTTGCCGTCCAAGACCACCCCGTCCCCGTCGCTGAGCCGAAAGAGCGCTCGCTGTCCATCGGTGGTGAGGGCAAAGCTCCCGGCGATCCGGGCCAGCTCCTCCCGCTGGGTGATCGAGTACCCCTCCACCTCCCCGGACAGGGCCTCGCTCAGCATAAAGTTCTCCTCCCACAGCGCCTGTTCCTCCGCCCCGATGGAGGTGCGGAACTGCCCGTCGATGAGGACAAACCCGCCCACGGCGCAGGCGGCCAAGGTGATGGATACCATGGAGCAAAACAGCTTCCAAAACAGTTTCATCTCAAACCTCCAACCGGTAGCCCACCTTATAGACGGCCACCAGGCGCTTTTCCAGCCCCAGCTTCTTCCGCATCCGCTGTATGTGCAGATCCACCGTCCGGCTGTTCCCCAGGTATTCATCCCCCCACACCTTTTCATAGATCCGATCCCGGTAGAGGGCCACATTCTTGTTCTGGACGAACAGGAGCAGCAGCTCATACTCCTTGGCGGTGAGCGCCACGGGGACGCCGCTCCGGCAAACGGTGTGGGCGGCGGTGTCGATCTCGATGTCCGGTGGCAGGGACAGCACCCGGCCCGTCTTACCGCACCGGCGCAGCACCGTCTCCACCCGGGCCAGCAGCTCCATCAGCTCGAAGGGCTTGGTGATGTAGTCCTCCGCCCCACACCGCAGGCCCTTCACCCGATCCTCCACTGTCCCCTTGGCGGTGAGGAAGATGACGGGCACCTCCAGAGAGCGGCAGTAGTCCAGCACCTCGTAGCCGTCCGCCCCGGGGAGCATGATGTCCAGCAGCACCAGGTCGAAGGACTCCCGCTCCAGCAGGTCGCAGGCGGCGATCCCGTCGGCGGCCCAGGTGCAGCGGTAGTCCGGCCCCTCCAGGGCGGTGCGGATGAGGTTGGCAATAGCGGGCTCGTCCTCCACAATCAGGATCTTGTTCATAGGCACACCTCCATAAAAGCATTATACACCTGTTGTCCATCATTTTGGCATCGTCAGACGCTGCGAAAGCAGGAACCGCATCACCCAGGAGGGGCGCATCGACACCGTAAAATTGATTTTCCCGTCGACATTTTTGACAATGTCGGCGGGAAAATCAATCAAGACGTAATCATAGAGCACTCTTTTCTGCCAAGCTGATCGCCATCAGAGGGTCTAAAAAATTTGGGGCGGACAGGGAGTGGTGCCATCCCTGAGCTTCCATGGGCCTAATGGGTAGCCGATAGCACGCGCCTGTCAGAACTGATACAAAAGAATATACCGCGTTCCGCCGTCGGAGGAGGTGGCGTCGATGCTTACCGTCCGGTTGTCCTCCCAGTGGAGGGAGCTCTCGTACAGATCCTCATAGCCCTCCCGGTCAAAGGCGATGAAGGTGCCCTTCTCCAGATCGATCACGCCCAGCTGGGAGATGCCCAGACCGTCGGCCTCGCTGTCCATCACATAGTAGAGCACCTTGTCACCGGAGGGGTTGAGGAAGAAATTCATCTCCTTTTCAAAGGTGAAGTTCTCCAGCATTGTCCGGGCCCCGGTGGTCAGATCAATGAGGCAGGCGGAGCCGTCCTGCCCGATCTCCATGCAGCTGCCCCCGTAGAACGGGATGATGCCGTTGGGGTGTCTGTCCTTGTGGTAGAGGGGGGACTGGGCCAGGGTCTGAACCGCCCGGCTGGAGGGAATGTCATACACCCAGTAGGTGACGGCTTCCTGACTGCCGTTTTCGTTCTCGGTATAAGTGCTGAGGATCAGGGTGTTGTCGTCCACAAAGATCGCCCCGCCGGCGCCCACATTGCCCAGCTCGCCGACCTCGGTCAGCGTTTCGGTCTCCCGGTCGTACAGCCACTCCCGGGTGCTGGGGTGCTCCGGCCCGGCATGGCCGGTGACCAGGGCCCGGCCGGCGTTGGGAGACCAGATAGAGCCGTCGAACTGCTCCAGTATGGCGGGATCCACGCCGACGAACAACTCCTCGACCTCGCCGGTGTCCAGGTGGTACAGCAGCGCGGTTTCGGTGTACTCCAGCTGGCGGCCCTCGCTTACGTGGAGCAGAACGACATCAGTGCGTCCGGAAAGGTGGCTGACGTACCACTGATCCTCCGGCTGGGTATCCGCTCCGATGGGGATGCCCTTGAAGCTGTACAGCGCCCCATTCCGGACGTACCAGTAAAACTCGCCCTGATAGCGTATGCCGTCATAGGTTACGTCTATCTGCTGGGTGTGCAGGTCCACCTCCACCGGGGCCGCCTCGTTGTGTTTGATCTCCCAGAACCTCGCGTCCAGGAGGGTTCTGCGGTCCTCGCTCCAGGTCAGATCCTCCAGCAGACCACCGGTGAGGCCGTAGTAGCGATCCGTTTTGATATACTGGGCCTTCACCAGCTGGCCGATGTCCGTCTGGCTGATGCCGGGCTCCGTCGGCGCGCCGCTGGGATCCCCTCCGGGCAGCTGTTCCGGTTCCTCCAGGTGGAAGAAGGTCATCACGGCCATGCGAAGCTCCGGGCTGGCGGCCAGGGCCACCGTGAACAGGCAGACCGCGGCCAAAGCCACCGCCAGCGCGCCGGTGAGGGCACGGCGGACAGGGGTATATCGCGTTTGCGGTGTTTTTTGGTTCATAATACGCTCCTTCAATGCGTGGTCAGGGATGATATGGTCCATCGCCTTCCGGTAGTCGTTGATGTTCAATTCGATCCCTCCAATTCAAGTTTCAGCAGCTCGCGGCCCCGCTTCAGCCGCATCTTCACTGCGGACTGTCCCAGCTTCAAAATCTCAGCGGTCTCCGCCACCGAGTAGCCCTCATAGTAGTGGAGATGAAGGGGCAGCTTATACTGCTCCGGCAGGGCCATGACGGTATTCAGAAGCTCCAGCTCCTCCGGTGGGACGGCGGGGATCGTGTCCTCCAGCTGCGTTACCCGTTTCCGCCAGAAGCCCCGCAGCTGGTTCCGGCATAGATTGGCCGCCACCTGAAGCAGCCACCGCTTCCGGTGATTTTCGTCCGCAAAGGCGGGGGCGCGGTACAGCAGCCGGCAGAAGGTCTCCTGGGTCACGTCCTCCGCGTCGGCGCGCCGTCCCAGAAAGGCCATTGCCAGACGGTACACCGCCGTCCCGTAAGCGTCATATGCCTCCTCCAGCTGCTGGGCGGAAATGGTTTGTCTCATTACCTGACCTCCTTTCATTCGTAAAACAATCCAGGGCAAGAAATGGTCACAAGATGCTGTAAAAATTTGTAGAAAGGGAAATCCCCGTTTTCGGCAAAAGCCTGAAAACGGGGATTCGTTTGTCCGGTCAGATAGCGGGCAGCTCGCGCTGCCACCGCTCCAGCTCCTCCGGGGTGGCCAGCACCGTGTGGGTGCCGCCCACACAGTGCTCCACGCCCTTCTCATAGTCCACGCCGGCGGCGTTCTTGTCGTAGGCCACCGATTTGCGGCGCTTCTCCACCTCGGGGTTGGGGTGGGGGACGGCGGACAGCAGGCTGCGGGTGTAGGGGTGGATGGGGTGGGAGAAGATCTCCTCTGTGGTGCCCGTCTCCACCAGGTAGCCCAGGTGGAGCACCCCGATGCGGTCGGAGATATACTTCACCATGGACAGATCGTGGGCGATGAACAGGTAGGCGCACCTGGTTTCCTCCTGGATGTCCTTCATCAGGTTGACTACCTGGGCCTGGATGGACACGTCCAGGGCGGAGATGCATTCGTCGGCGATGATCAGCTTGGGGTTCATGATGAGGGCCCGGGCGATGCCCACCCGCTGGCGCTGGCCGCCGGAGAACTGGTGGGGGTAGCGCTCGGCGTGGGCGGGGGACAGCCCCACATTTTTCAGCATGGCTCCCACCGCCTCCCGGCGTTCTTCGGCGCTGGAAAAGCGCTTGTGGATGTCCAGCCCCTCACCGATGATGTCCCCCACCTTCTTCCGTGGATTCAGGGAGGACATGGGATCCTGGAAAATCATCTGCATATCCCGGCGGAGCATGGCCCTGGTGTCCTTGTCCAAGGCGCCGGAGATCTCCTTCCCCTCAAAGGTGATGGAACCCGCCGTGGGGTCGTAGAGGCGGATGACGCTGCGGCCGATGGTGGTTTTGCCGGAGCCGGACTCCCCCACCAGGCCATAGGTCTCCCCGGGGTAGATCTCAAAGGACACCCCGTTCACCGCCTTGACGGAGAACTTCCGGGAGACGGGAAAGTGCTGCTTCAGCCCATCAACTTTCAATAACGCTTCGCTCATAAGTACTTCTCCGCCTCCTTTCTGGCCCGCTCCAGCCGGGCACGCAGCCCCTCGGGCAGTTCCACCTTGGGCGCGTCCGGATGGAGCAGCCAGGTGGCGGCGTAGTGGGTATCGGAAATTTTGAACAGCGGCGGCGCCTCCTTCTCGTCAATCCGCATGGCGAAGGCGTTGCGGGGGGTAAAGGCGTCGCCCTGGGGCTCGTGGAGCAGATTGGGGGGGCTGCCGGGGATGGAGTAGAGCCGGTCGTCGTCCGTGTCCAGATCGGGCATGGCGGACAGCAGGCCCCAGGTATAGGGATGGGCGGGCTCGTAGAAGATCTCGTCCACCTTGCCCACCTCCACGATCTTGCCGGCGTACATCACGTTGACGTAGTCGGCCACCTTGGCCACCACGCCCAGATCGTGGGTGATGTAGATGACGGACAATGCCAGCCGGTCCTGCACCTCTTTGATGAGCTCCAGGATCTTGGCCTGGATGGTCACGTCCAGGGCGGTGGTGGGCTCGTCGCAGATGAGGATATCGGGGCTGCCGGACAGGGCGATGGCGATCACCACCCGCTGGCGCATTCCGCCGGACAGTTGATGGGGATAGTTCTTCATCCGCTTTTCCGCGTCGGTGATGCCCACCAGCTCCAGCAGCTCCACCGAGCGCTTCCAGGCGTCCGCCTTGGACATGCCCCGATAGAGGATCATGCTCTCCATGATCTGCTTGCCGATCTGCATGGTGGGGTCCAGGGAGGTCATGGGATCCTGGAACACCATGGCAATGCGGTTGCCGTTGATGGTTTTGCGCAGCTGCTTTTTGGACAGCTTCAGCAGATCCACGGTTTGCTCGGGGCCGTCCCCCTCGGCATAGGTGTACAGCACCTGGCCGCTGTTGATGACGGCGTTGCTGTCCAGCAGGCCGCAGGCGGCCTTCATGGTCACCGATTTGCCGGAGCCGGACTCGCCCACGATGGCCACGGTCTCGCCCTTCTTCAGCAGCAGGTTGACCCCCCGGATGGCGTGGATGACGCCGGCGTTGGGCAGGATCTGGCGGAAGATGATGTGGAAGCTGCCCGCCCCCAGGGTGCGGCTGGCCAGCACGTACTCTTGCTCCTTGAGCTTGAGCATCTCCGCCCGGCTGATCTTGCTCATGCCGATCCATTCGGTGAGCAGCAGGGCCACAATTACCAGAAACATCCCCTTGGGCATGAAGATGGCCAGCACGGACACAATAACCAGACGGGGCACGGAATTGGAGATCTCCACGATCCGCTGCATGATGTTGTCCACCATGCCGCCAAAGAAGCCGGAGATCAGGCCGTAGCTCATACCGATGATCATGTCGATGACGATGGTGACAAAGGCGATGATGAGGGAGATGCGGGCGCCGTCCCAGGTGCGGGTCCACAGATCTCGGCCCACGTCGTCGGTGCCGAACAGGAAGGTATGATCTGTGAACAGCTCGGTATTCTGGCCGCTACCCTGGAGGACGCCGGAGATCTGGGGGCCGATGCCCTTGGCCACGATCTGCTTGCCCTCGGCGCTGGTGACGGAGATGATGTCCTTGTAGCTGTAGGAGCTCATCATGGGGCCGAAGATGGCGAAGAACATGATAAGCGCCACAATGACCAGCCCCGCCACCGCCCGCTTGTTCCGGAAAAAGCTGATGGCCACACCCTTCCAATAGCCCTGGGAGGCGAAGTTCTGATCGGTGGTGATATCCCGGTCGGGGAGGAACTGGAAATCCTCCTTGACGGGCACGTATGGCGTGTTGTTCATGATCCACCCTCCTTTGCGGAAACCCGGATGCGGGGATCCAGCAGGCCGTAGAGCAGGTCTACCACCAGCATGATCCCGATGTACAGCGCGGAGTAGAGGATACCCAGGGCCAGCACGTAGTTGTAGTCCACGCCCTCGCCGGCGATGGCGTCCACCATCAGCTTGCCGATGCCGTTGATGCCGTAGATCTTCTCCACCACCAGGGCGCCGGTGAGCAGATCCACAATCAACGGGGCCAGCACCGTCACGATGGGCACCAGGGCGTTGCGCAGGATGTGCTTTCGCACCAGGGCGGAGCCGTACAGCCCCTTGCTCTCCGCCAGCCGGACGTAATCGCTGTCCATCACCTCCACCATCTCGTTGCGGGTGAACCGGGCCACCGTGGACATGGTGAACAAGCTCAGGGACAGGGAGGGGAGCACCGAGGAGAACAGGAACCGGTTGGGGTCAAAGAAGTAGGGGAAGAAGGGGATCCGGAAGGAGAAGAAGTACTGCAAAAAGATCAGGAACACATAGGAGGGCACGCACACACCGATGATGGAGAACACGGTGCAGAAATGATCCAGAAATCTTCCCCGGTTCAGGGCCGCCACAATGCCCAGCAGCAGCCCCACCGCCGTGCCGATGAGGATGGCGATGCCGCCGATGCGGAAGGAGTTGGAGATGGCGGTGGACAGCACTGTCTTGATGGGCGCGCCGTTGTAGAGGGAGGTGCCCTTGCCGAAGTCCCCCCGCAGAAGGTTGGACAGGTACCGCCCAAACTGGATCAGGATGGGGTCGTCCAGCCCCATCTCCGCCCGCTTGGCCGCGATGGCCTCCGCGCTCATCCGCTCCGAGGGGAAGGGGTTGCCGGGCATGATGCGCACCAGTACAAAGAGCAGAAACACGATGAGAAACAGGGTGAGCAGGGCCAGCCCAACCCGTTTCAAGGTATATTTCACCATAGGCATTACCCCCAGTGATAGTGTGTAGCCGTAGTCAAAAAACCTCAAAACAAGGATGGACTTGTTTGGAAGTTTTTTGACTACTGGGTGGGGAAAAGGGCGGGGAGCGGCTCTCAGAGAAGGGCCGCTCCCCACAAATACGTACTGTTTTGTGTCAGCCCAGGGTGACGGACTTATAGACCCGGTTCAGGGCGACGGGGTGGAACTCGATGCCGGACACGCCGTCGGCGATGAGGTTGGCATTGGACTTGGTGTACAGGGGGGCGATGACGGCCTCCTTCATCACCAGCTCCTCGCCGTCGTACAGGGCGGCCCAGCGGGCGTCATAGTCGGAGACATAGGCGCCGGTGGTGCAGTCCTTGATGATCTGGTCGTACTCAGCGTTGCTCCAGAAGCCGTAGTTGTTGGCGTTGTTGGTCACCCACATCCCCATGTAGGTCATGGGGTCGGCGTAGTCGGGGCCCCAGCGGGTGAGCGCCACGTCGTAGTTGTCGTTCTGCATCTTGTCCAGACGCTCGGCCTTGGTCATGGGCTGGAGGTTCAGGGTCACGCCGGGGAGGTTCTCCTCCACCTGGCTCTTGATGGCCTGGGCCACCTTGGCCACCTCGTCGCCCTCGTTGTTGCCGTAGATCACGGTGAACTCGAAGCTGTCCACGCCCAGCTCGGACTTGGCGGTTTCAAGATAACCCTGGGCCTTGGCCACGTCGAAGGAGCAGTAGTCGGCGAACTTCTTCTGATCGGCGGAGAAGTCCTCGCCGTTGGTGGCGCTGGCGGCGAACTGGGGCGGCACGGCGGTGTAGGTGGCCAGGGAGCCGTCCATCACGTAGTTGTCCACCAAGCTCTCCCGGTCGATGGCGTTGGAGATGGCCAGACGCAGGTTGGCGTTGGCCAGCATACCGCCCTGGGCGTTCTTGTCGGTCTGGCTGAAGGTGAGATACCACATATAGCCAGCGCCGGTGACCTTCAGCTTGCTGGACAGGGTGGAGTCCTCCTCGGCGGCGGCCACCTGGCTGCCGTTGATGGTCACCAGATCCAGGGTGTTGCTCTTAAACGCGGTGAGGGCGTTGTCGGAGGAGCCCACCACCTGGTAGTTGATACCCGCCAGCTTTACCCGGCCGGCGTCCCAGTAATCCGGGTTCTTCTTCAGGGACAGGCTGGCGGTGCCGGGGGTGTAGCTCTCCAGCACGAAGGCGCCGTTGGACAGGTAGGTCTCAGGGCTGGTGCCGTAGGTGCCCTCCGCCAGGCCGGAGTAGAACTTCTCGTTGATGGGGTAGAAGGCGGGGAAGTACATCAGGGAGGGGAAGTAGGACACGGGGGCAGTGAGCTCCACCACCACGGTCTTGTCGTCCGGGGCGCTGATGCCCAGGGTCTCGGGCTCGGCCTCGCCGGCGGCGATGGCGTCGGCGTTCTTCACGTTGCCCACGCCGTCGCAGAACATATAGTTGTACTCAATGTTGGTCTTGGCGCCCAGCCGCCAGGCGAACACAAAGTCGTTGGCGGTGACGGGGTCGCCGTTGGCCCACTTGGCGTCCCGCAGGTGGAAGGTGTAGGTCAGGCCGTCGTCGGACAGGTCGTACTTCTCGGCGATGGCGGGGATGGCCGCACCGTCGGCATCCATCTGCATCAGGCCGTCGATGCAGTCGGCGATGGCCTCGAAGGAGTCGCCGTCGGTGGCCAGGTTGGTGTCCAGGGACATGACGTTGGTGCCCAGCATGACGTTCAGGTACTTGCCGCTGTCACCGCCCTGGTTGGGGGCGTTGGAGGCGCCGGGCTTGTCGCCGCCGCAGGCGGCCAGACTGAACAGCATCAGCGCCGCCAGCAGCATAGAGATGGTCTTTTTCATTCTATATCCGCATCCTTTCTGATTTCACCGCATTAGAACATTAAAACGACAATGTACTAAAGTAATGCAAGTATCACATCACAGTATTGCATTTTGTGCAAGTGACAAAATCAGCAAACATCGAAAGGAGATCAGAAAGCTCTTTGGGGCATCTGTTCAGTTGGAGGCATGAAACGGCCCCTCTGAGGGACTGTATCGGGGCCTATTTGGGAGAAAAGAAGCTGCTACCAAAGGAAAATGGAGCGCAGTGGGTGCGTTTTGCGCACCAGGGGAAAGGGCTGCTTCGGAGCGCAAAATTTTCTTTGACCAATGGATCACAGAGATGTTTTCGCATCCAGCCAGAGGATTTCCTGCATAGCAAGTGTTCTGGTGACGGTTGAGTGCCTGCCGGGATAGGTGGGTCTGTACTCATCTGCCGGGGCGTCCAGCGCCGTTGACAGCTGCTAAATCTTTTTGGGAAAAAACAGTGGGAGAAAAAGGGAAAACCGCTGGTTTATCACAAAATCAGCGGTTGCAGCCGGTCGGCTTTCATGATACAATATGCTCAAACGCCGCCCTGCCTGCATCTGGCGTCAGCGAGAGGAGTGAGCGAAGTGATCCGCATTGCCATCGCGGAGGACGATCCCCAGTGCTTTACCCAGCTGGAGCAGTACATCGGAGACTATGGCCGGGAGACGGGCCGGGCCTTCCAGATCACCCACTACGACAACGGGGAGGATCTGGTGGAGCGGTACAGGCCGGAATTCGACTTGATTCTGATGGATGTGGATATGCCCTTTATGGACGGGATGACGGCGGCGGGCTATGTGCGCAGGCTGGATCCGGAGGTGGTGATCGTGTTCGTCACCAATCTGGCCCAGTACGCCATCCAGGGCTATTCCGTGAACGCGCTGGACTATATTCTCAAGCCGGTGAATTACTTTTCCTTTGCCCAGCGGCTTGGCAGGGCTCTGCAATACGCGAAGAAACGGGAGGACGCCTGCCTCACGGTGCCGGTAAAGGGAGGCGCAGTGAAGCTAAAGGTGGACGGCATCTTCTATATTGAGCGACTGGGCCGGCAGCTCATGCTCCACACCCGCTCCGGCATACATGCGTCCACCGCCACCCTCCAGCAGGTGGAGGAGGCCCTGGAGGGCCGGGGCTTTGCCCGCTGCAACAAGGGCTATCTGGTGAACCTGGCCTATGTGGACGCTATCCAGGACGGCTGCGCCGTGGTTCGGGGGGATAAGCTGCTCATCAGCCGGGGCCGCCGGGGACCGTTTTTAGAGGCCCTGGCCGACCAGGTGGGAGGGGGCGCCCTGTGAACGCCGTCTATCTGTCCGATATTCCACGGGTGGTTACCGCTGTGGCGGAGTGGTGCGCCTGCCTTGTCTATATCAGCGGGAACCCTCGGCGGCTTCGGGGGCCCCGGCTGTGGGGTGTGCTGGGGATGGGGCTGGCCGCCCAGTGCCTGTTTTTGATCCTCACCGATGGGCTGCGCCTGCTGCTCTGGCTGCCCTGTATGACCGTGGCGGTGGGGCTGATGCTGCTGCTGATCAACCTGTGCTGCGATATCCCCCTGGCGAGGGCGGGGTATTGCACGGTGCGGGCCTTCGTGCTGGCGGAATTTGCCGCGTCGCTGGAGTGGCAGCTCTATTCCTATTCCGTGTACGCCCTGGGCTGGCAGGAGGACGGGGCGCGGAAGGGAGCGCTGTTCTGGGCCATCCTGGCGGCGGTGTACGCCGCCGTCTTTGGAGGGATGTGGTGGCTGGAAAACCGCCGGGCCGACCCCCGGGCGGCCACCGCCTTCCGCCCCCGGGAGCTCGTCAGCCCCGCCCTCATCGCCCTGGCCTGCTTCTTTCTGAGCAACCTGAGCTTTGTCTATAGCAAAGTCCCCTTCACCAGCTCGGAGCTGACGGATATCTACAATATCCGCACCCTGGTGGATCTGGCCGGGGTGGCCATGCTGTACGCCTACCACGTCCAGCGGTGTGAGCTCTATATGCAGCGGGAGCTGGACGCCATGCAGAACGTGCTGCAGAACCAGTACGTCCAGTACCGCCAGTCCCGGGAGAGCATCGAGGCCATCAACCACAAGTACCACGACCTGAAGCACCAGATCGCTGTGCTGCGCTCAGAGCCGGACGCTGCCAGGCGATCCGCCTACCTGGACGGCATGGAGGAGGAGATCCGGGACTACGAGGCCCAGAACAAGACGGGCAATTCGGTGCTGGACACGGTGCTCACCGGCAAGAGCCTCTACTGCGCCCGCCACGGCATCGAGTTGACCTGTGTGGCGGACGGGGCGCGGCTGGACTTTCTGGACGTGATGGACGTGTGCACCATTTTCGGCAACATCCTGGACAACGCCATCGAGTGTGAGCTGGGCATACAGGACAGGGGAAAACGGCTGATCCACCTAACTGTGTACGGCAAGCGGGGCTTTCTGGTGATACGGTGCGGGAACTACTGCCCGGAGCCGCTCCAGTTCCGGGACGGCCTGCCTGTCACCACCAAGGGGGACTCTGTCTATCACGGCTACGGCATCAAGTCCGTCCGCCACGCGGCGGAAAAATACGGCGGCACCATGACCATCCACGATCAGGACGAGTGGTTTGAGATCCGCCTTGTGATCCCGCTGGAAAAAAAGTGAAAAAGCGCCCCCGCGTTGTTCAGTTTGGCAAAAACGCGGGGGCGCTTGTTGTGCGAATCTGCCAATGCTGAATGCAGATTGAACAGAAAAACCCGCAGTTTGCGCAAATCGACGCCACGGGCGGAAAAGATGTGCTACACTCTCCTCAACCGGCGGGAACCGCTCGCCAAAAAGTGAATGAGGAGGAAGAAACAATGTTAGGCATCAACATGAACGACGTCATCACCACATTGGGCATGATCAAGGGCTATCTCATCGCCTTGGCCGTGATCCTGGTGCTGGCCGTCGTGGTTACCATCGCGGCTGTCAAGATCCAGAAGCCCCTGAAGGGCCTGGTACGGGGCTCCGCGTGGATGGCCTTCATCGTGGCACTGGTGATCATCGTCGATTTGATTCTCACTGGCCCGCTGTACGGCATCGTCAGCATGGCCCTGCGGGGCGGCGGCGACATCAGCGAGGGCAGCATCCAGGACGCCAGCGCCCTGTGCGAGGACATCGCGGACGAGGGCTTCGTGCTGCTGAAGAATGACGGCCTGCTCCCCCTGGGGGAGGGCGCCAAGGTGAACACCTTCGGCTGGTCCGCCACCAACCCCGTCTACGGCGGCACCGGGTCCGGCTCCCTGTCCGGTCTGTACCCCACCGTCACCCTGCTGGAGGGCATCAAGCAGGCGGGCATCGAGTACAATGAGGAGCTCACCAAGTTCTACACCGACTGGAAGGATAAGCGCCCCAACATCGGCATGATGGGCCAGGACTGGACCTGCCCCGAGCCCACCATCGCCGAGTATGACGCCGCCGGTATGTTCGACAAGGCCGCGGCCTACTCCGACGTGGCCATGATCGTCATCTCCCGGGCGGGCGGCGAGGGCGCCGACCTGCCCACCAGCCTGGATCCCAACGTGCCCGACACCTTCCAGGACGACGGCAGCGGCACCATGTTCGCCGCCTCCGGCCTGCGGCTCAGCGAGTATCCCGAGGATCTGAGCGCGGATAAGCACTACCTGGAGCCCACCACCCGGGAGCTGGCCATGATCGAGAAGGTCACCGGCCAGTTCGACAAGGTCGTGGTGGTGATCAACGCCTCCAACGCCATGGAACTGGGCTGGATTGAGGACTACCCCTCCATCAAGTCCGTCATCCTGGCCCCCGGCCCTGGCCAGACCGGCTTCAATGCCCTGGGCAACATCCTCGCCGGCAAGACCAACCCCTCCGGCCGGACGGTGGACACCTTCGTGTACGACCTGACCGCCATCCCCGCCTTCCACAACATCGGCGAGTTTAAGTACACCAACCTGGACGACGTGTCCCCCATGTCTTATGGCTTCCCTGTGACCCCCAATTTCGTCAATTACGTGGAGGGCATCTACGTGGGCTACCGCTGGTATGAAACCGCCGCCGCGGAGAACGCCATCGACTACAACAAGACGGTGCAGTTCCCCTTCGGTTACGGCCTGAGCTACACCACCTTCCAGCAGGAGATGGGCCCCATCTCCGAAAGTAATGGAACCATTACTTTCGATGTCACTGTCACCAACACCGGCAGCGTAGCCGGCAAGGATGTGGTGGAGGTCTACTACAATCCGCCCTACACCAACGGCGGCATTGAGAAGTCCGCCGCCAACCTGGTGGCCTTCGACAAGACCGGGATCATCGAGCCGGGCAAGAGCGAGACCGTGAAGATCTCCTTCCAGGTTGAGGACATGGCCTCCTTCGACTACCAGGGCGCGGGCGCCTATGTGCTGGAGGCGGGCGACTACGTCATCTCCATCAACAGCGATTCCCACAATGTCATCGACGACCAGACCTACACCGTGGGCTCCACCGTCACCTACACCGACGGCCGCGCCTCCGACGATACCCCCGCCGTCAGCCAGTTCGGCTACGCCCAGGGCGACGTGACCTACCTGTCCCGGAAGGACGGCTTCGCCAACCATGACGCCGCCGTGGCCGCTCCCACCAATTTCGAGATGGCTGCCGACGTGAAGGCGGGCTTCTACAACCACACCAACTACGACCCCACCCAGTTCAACAACGACGGTGACGCGGTGCCCACCACCGGGGCCAAGAACGGCCTGACCATCGCCGACCTGCGGGGCAAGGATTATGACGATCCCCAGTGGGAGAAGCTGCTGGATCAGCTCACCGTGGACGACATGGTGCAGCTCATCGGCGTGGGCGGCTACCAGAGTGTGGCTATCTCCTCCGTGGGCAAGACCCAGCAGGTGGACTGCGACGGCCCTGCCTCCATCAACAACAACTTCACCCAGAAGGCGTCCATCGGCTTCCCCGCCGGCGTGGTGATCGCCGCCACCTGGAACACTGACCTGGCCCATGACTTCGGCGCCAGCATCGGCAAGATGGCCGACGAGATGGACGTGTCCGGCTGGTACGCCCCCGCCATGAACATCCACCGCACCTCCTTCTCCGGCCGTAACTTCGAGTACTACTCCGAGGACGGCTACCTGTCCGGCGCCATGGCCTCCACTGCCATCAACGGCGCGGCGGAGAGCGGCGTGTACTCCTTCATGAAGCACTTCGCCCTCAACGATCAGGAGACCCACCGCACCGATATGCTGTGCACCTGGTCCAACGAGCAGGCCATCCGCGAGATCTACCTGAAGCCCTTTGAGATGTGCGTGAAGAACTACGAGGGCAAGTCCATGGCCGTGATGAGCGCCTTCAACTACATCGGCAACAAGTACGCCGGCGCCAACCCCGAGCTGCTCAACAAGGTGCTCCGCGACGAGTGGGGCTTCCGGGGCATGGTGCTCACCGACTACTTCGGCGGCTACGGCTATCAGGACGCCGACATCCAGATCCGCAACGGCGGCGACTTCTGCCTGACTCCCCAGATGATCGAGGTCAGCGAGCTCACCGATAAGACCAGCGGCACCTCCCTCCAGGCGGCGCGGCAGGCCTGCAAGAACATCCTGTACACCACGGCCAACAGCCGGGCCTATGCCAACGGCGCCGGCGGCAGCATGGCCACGTGGCAGATCGCGATGTACGCCATCTCCGCCGTGGTGGTTCTGGCGGCGGTGGCCGGCGAGGTCGCACTGGTTCGGGGCTACAGCAAAAAGAAGCAGGGCTGAGGGTAAACTGGCCTGAATCGCGCAAAATAGCCACAGCTTCCGCCTCCCCGTTTCCCGCATCTGCGGGGGCGGGGAGCGCGGGAGCACGGAACAGATCCCGGGAACCCGTCCCCGGATTTGTTCTGTGCTTCCGGGCGACAAAGCGCATTGATAACAGTAGTGAGGAGGGGTTTGTGTGAAACACCCGGATATCATCAAGCAAATGACCTTGGAGGAGAAGTGTTACCTTCTGTCCGGCAAGGACTTCTGGCAGACGCGGAGCGTGGAGCGGTTGGGGGTGCCCAATATGACCCTGTCCGACGGCCCCCACGGCATCCGCAAGCAGGCCGGGGAGGGGGATCAGCTGGGGCTGAACCCGTCCCTGCCCGCCACCTGCTTCCCCACCGCCGCCACCGTGGCCAACTCCTGGGACGTGGCCCTGGGCGAGGAGATCGGCGCGCACCTGGGAGAGGAAGCCGCCTCCCAGGGGGTGGGCGTGGTGCTGGGGCCGGGGCTCAACGTGAAGCGCTCCCCCCTCTGCGGACGAAATTTTGAGTATTTTTCTGAAGACCCCTATCTGGCGGGCAAGATGGCGGCCGGCTATATCCGGGGCATCCAGAAAAACGGCGTGGCCGCCTGCCCCAAGCACTTTGCCGCCAACTCCC
>CAJTYK010000029.1 GCA_910584285.1 uncultured Oscillospiraceae bacterium | reverse complement strand
GGGATACAGAATGATACGGCCTATGGGGAGCGTTATCAAATCGTTATCAAAAGAGGGACACAAAACCGTCTATCCCTTGTGCCGCAACAGGTTCGGAGTTTCGAAAACTCATTCCCACTCAATTGTCGCCGGGGGCTTGCTGGTGGCGTCATACAGCACCCGGTTGACCCCCCTCACCTCGTTGACGATGCGCACGCTCACCCGATCCAGCAGCTCGTAGGGGATCCGGGCCCAGTCCGCCGTCATGAAGTCGTCGGTGGTCACTGCCCGCAGGGCTATGGCGTAGTCGTACGTCCGGCCGTCCCCCATCACCCCCACGGAGCGCATATTGGTCAGCGCCGCGAAGAACTGGTTCAGCCGCTTGTCCTCCCCTGCCCGGGCCATCTCCTCCCGGAAGATGGCGTCCGCCTCCCGAAGCAGCTCCAGCTTGTCCCGAGTGACCTCGCCGATCACCCGGATGGCCAACCCCGGCCCGGGGAAGGGCTGCCGGGCCACCAGATACTCCGGCAGGCCCAGCTCCCGGCCCAGCTGCCGCACCTCGTCCTTGAACAGCAGGCGCAGGGGCTCCACAATCTTCTTGAAGTCCACATAGTCAGGCAGGCCGCCCACGTTGTGGTGGCTCTTGATCACCGCCGCATCCCCGGCCCCCGACTCGATCACGTCGGGATAGATGGTGCCCTGAGCCAAGAAATCCACCGCACCGATCCGTCTGGCCTCCTCCTCAAACACCCGGATGAACTCCTCGCCGATGATCTTCCGCTTGCGCTCCGGCTCCTCCACCCCGGCCAGTCGGGCCAGAAACCGATCCGCCGCGTCCACTCGGACGAAGTTCATGGCCCGCCGGGAGAACACCTGCTCCACCTGATCCCCCTCGTCCTTGCGCAGCAGGCCGTGATCTACGAACACGCAGGTGAGCTGCGGGCCCACCGCCTCCGCCAGCAGCGCCGCCGCCACCGACGAGTCCACCCCGCCGCTCAGGGCCAGCAGCACCTTCCCGTCCCCAATCTGCTCCCGCAGGGCCTGGACGGCGGTGCGGCGGTAGTCCCCCATCACCCAGTCCCGGCGGGCATGGCACACGTCGCAGAGAAAGCGGCGGATCATATCCGTGCCGTGGCGGGTGTGGCTCACCTCCGGGTGGAACTGCACGCCGTAGAACCCCCGGGCCTCGTCGGCGATGGCCACATTGGGGCAGGCGGCGGAGCGAGCCGTGATCCGGAAGCCCTCCGGCACCCGCTCCATGTAGTCCCCGTGGCTCATCCAGGTGACGCCTGTGGACTCCACATCCCGGAACAGGGGACAGTCCGTGTCGAAGCGGGTGTCCGTCTTACCGTACTCCCGGGCAGCGTCCGCCTGGGCGGGAACCACCTGCCCCCCCAGCAGGTGGGCCATGAGCTGGCAGCCATAGCAGATGCCCAGGATGGGCACGCCCCAGGTAAAGATATCCGGATCCAGCCGGGGGGACTCGTCCAGATAGACCGAGTTGGGGCCCCCGGTGAGAATGATCCCGATGGGCTCCATAGCCCGCAGTTCCGCCAAGGGGGTAGAGCAGGGCTTTACCTCGCAATACACCCCGCACTCCCGCACCCGGCGGGCGATGAGTTGATTATACTGCCCGCCGAAATCCAGCACAATGACCATCTGATGGCCCATACCTTCCGCTCCTTTACGCAACGGCGGCCCGTCTGGCAGGCCGCCGTTCCAGAATTTTTACCGCCAGAGAAACTCGTCCAGCTCCCCGGCCTTGAACACGATGTTCCCCTCGTGCTTCTCCTCGTCCCGGACGGGGAGGAAGGGGTCCAGCACCGTCAGCCGCTTTCCGCACTGGGGGCAGCGGTACTGGATGGCAGAGCAGGCGTACATACCCGAGGGGATGTCCGCTTTCCGCTCCACCGGGTACAGGTTTTTCTGATAATAGTCCGGCTCCCTGCGCTCCACATAGTGGCCGACCGACACGTTGGGCAGAGCAAACAGCCGCCTACGGAGCTTTTCCATGGCGCACTTGCAGTCCCGGCACCAGTCGTCCTCCAGCCGGCGCAGCCACTTGTCAATCAGTCCCATGACGTAGCTCCGCCGCCTCCTTGGCCTCCGCCAGCACCTGCACCCACATATCCGCCTTGGAAATGCCAGTCAGCACATGTTCGTCGTTCATCTTCCACCGCTGGTTGGAGGTGAAGGTGTTCACCCGGATCTTGATCCCGTCGATGAGAAACAGGAAGCTCACCCGGCTGGTGCCCCGCATAAAGCCCGATCCGGCGGCGCCGTCGTCTGTCCACGCCTTGGCCACCCGGCTGGCAGGGAGGATGTAGGGCACGAAAGGGTTCCAGAAGAACAGCAGGGCGATCCTGCCCTTGCGAATGTCCACCACCACGGTGTGGCTGCTGCCATAGAAGGTCTGATTCCGGGTGAAGCCCTCCTGATCCAGCTTCTTCTCCATGGCCTTTTTCTGAATGCGCCAGATGGTAGTGGGGCCAAAGATCCACCACACCACGGACACCGCCGTGGGACACATCAGGAAGATCACGGCGCCCACGCCCCCCTCCCGGAACTGGGTAGCCCCGATAAAGCCCAACCCGAAGATCAGCACCAAAGGGACAAATATGGTCAGCAGCAGATAGGCGGGGTTGATCCGTTGGATACTCTTTTGGTTCATAGAGCGGCTCTCTCCTTCTCTTTTCGAACATGATCGGCGCGCCCGCGCCGGAAGAAACTGCTTTCCCGGCAAATTTTCCCGCCCATCTATTGTACCGTATCTCCACCCAAAAAACAAGACGGAGATTCCCACTTTTCCGCTGGATTGAACAAACCTGTAAATCCGGGCACCGCAGGGGCATATCCCTGCCCTGCCCCGGGCAAACTGAGCGGGCGGCCATGAGCAAGGCCCCGGCCGCAGCCGGGAAACGAGGTGTTTTTTTGTGTTTGTGGTACTCATACGCACCGTGGTGCTCTACCTCTTTATCATCGTGGGCATCCGGCTGCTGGGCAAGCACCAGATCGGCCAGCTGGAGCCCTCCGAACTGGTGCTCACCCTGATCATCGCGGATCTGGCCTCCGTCCCCATGCAGGACAACGGGATCCCCCTGCTGTCGGGGCTGATCCCCATTGTGGTGCTGCTGGCCCTGTCGGCCACGCTGTCGGTGCTGTGCACCAAGTCCCTGAGCTTCCGAGCGCTGCTGTGCGGCAAGCCCTCGGTGGTGGTGGAGAACGGAAAGGTACTCCAGCGAGAGCTGGAGCGCAGCCGCCTCACCATTGACGAGCTGCTGGAGGAGCTGCGGATGCAGGGCTACACCGATATCCAGACCGTCAAGTTCGCCCTGCTGGAGACCAACGGCCAGCTGTCCGTGCTGCCCTACGCGGCGGAGAAGCCCGCCACCGCCGCCCAGATGGGGGTGCCCACCCAGGAGACCGGCCTGCCGGTGGTGCTGGTGAGCGACGGCCGGCTGCTGGAGCACAACCTGAAGGGCCGGGGCTATGAGCAGGTCTGGCTGGAGAAGCAGCTGGCTGCCCACGGCCTCACCTCCCACCGGCAGGTGTTCCTGCTCACGGTGGACGAGACGGGGAACACCTACTGCGTCCCGAAGAGGGGGGCGACGGCGTGAGGCGGCTGTATGTACCCCTGGGCCTGCTGGTTCTGCTGACGGTTTTGTGCACGATTCACACCGTCTATCTGGATCACTTCACCGGGGAGCTGTCCGATCTTCTCTCCCGGGCCCAGGAGCAGGTGGAGCGGGAGGACTGGGAGGAGGCGGATCGGCTTACCCGGCAGGCCAAGGAGATCTGGGTGGAGCATGAGGGCTACCTCCACACCACCCTGCGCCACACCGACATCGACGCCATTCTGATCTCCTTTGACGAGGCCCTGGCCTTTTTGCGGGCGGGAGAGCGGCAGAGCGCGGAATACGCTGCGGTGAACGCGCGGCTCATCACCCAGATCGGGCTGCTGCTGGAGTCGGAGCTGCCCAGTCTGACCAACCTATTATGAGAAAGAATCCCCCCGCGGTTGGCGGGGGGATTCTTCACAGCTCCGGCGAGTGGAACAGCTCCGGATCCTGCCAGTGATCCAGATCGACGCCCTCCCTGGGGGGCGTGGCCTGGGGCCCAGCCTGGATCCGCCCCGCCACCAGGCTGGACAGATCCTCATAGGGCGGCTCCCGGTACTGGGGATCCCGGCTCACCTGGGCCGGATCGTTGTCTCCTCTGCGTTTGCGCTTCATGGGCCTTCCTCCTCAAAAAAGGAGCGGGGGGCGCAGCCCCCCGCTCCCGCCGGTGTCGGGCGATGGCGCGTCCGCGCCGCCGTCTTAGTAGCCCCGGCTGTTGGAATTCTTGTTCTCGGAATTCTGCTGCTTCTTGTTCTCGGGAGTCTGCTGCTTCTTATTCTCAGGGGTCTGCTGCTTTTTGTTCTCGGGGTTCTGCTGCTTCTTGTTGTCAGGGCAGTTGTTCATTGTTATCACCTCACGCAGCACAGTATGCCACGCCCTCGCCTCTGTTATACGTCCAGGAAAATTTTTTCAAAAAAAGGATACCATAACCGGGACAGTTATGGTATAATTTTCTTAATGAGCCCGTGCCCTGACAAAGAAAGGATGGATGCCGCCGTGAAATGTCCGTACTGCGCCCAGTTGGAGAGCAAAGTTGTGGATTCCCGCCCCGCCGACGAGGGGAGCAGCATCCGCCGCCGCCGGGAGTGTCTGGCCTGCCGGAAGCGGTTCACTACCTATGAGATCGTGGAGAGCCTGCCCCTGATGGTGATCAAGCGGGATGGCAGCCGGCAGGCGTTTGACAAAAGCAAGCTGCTGGGCAGTATGCTCAAGTCCTGCGAGAAGCGCTCGGTGTCCATGTCCACTCTGGAGGGCATCGCCAACGAGATCGAGCAGTCCCTGCAAAACGAGATGGTGCGGGAGGTGCCCAGCACCGAGATCGGTGAGCTGGTGATGGAGAAGCTGAAGGATGTGGACGAGGTTTCCTACGTCCGCTTCGCCTCGGTGTACCGCCAGTTCAAGGACATCAACACCTTCATGACGGAGCTCACCCGGCTGCTGGAAGAAAAATAAAAAGACGCCCTCTCCGGTTTCGCCGGGGAGGGCGTCTTTTTATTTCAGCTTTTCCAACCGCTCCCGCTCAGCCTGACTGAGGCGGTGGTAGCTGGGGGCCATGGCGGCGGCGGACACCAGCCGCCCCTCTCGGGCCAGCTCCAGGGCGCACCGGGCCACCCCCCAGGCGGTCTGGTACAGCAGGTGGGGCGGCATGAGGGCGCAGGGCAAGCCCTGCTCCTCCAGCGCCCTCTGGGCCAGCCGGGCCCCGTCCCCCACCAGGATCTGAAGTTTCCCGGAGGCTCGCACCTCCGCCGCCAGCTCGTCCAGCCCCATGGCCCTGTCCGGGGTGAGGCGCTTCAGCGTCCCGTTTTCCGCCAGGAACCGGGCGCAGTACACCTGATTGCGCCGCGCATCCATGGCGGCGCAGATCTCCCCGCCCAGGTGGGCACACTGCCACGCCATGGACTTTAGCGTGGAGCAGGGGGCGCAGGGCTTGTCCCCCGGCCACGCCAGCCCCTTGGCCGCCGCCACGCCGATGCGTACCCCGGTAAAGGAGCCGGGGCCCGCCGCCACCGCGATCACGTCCATCTCGTCCAGCGTCAGGCTGGTGTTCTTCAGCAGGTCGGCCACCATGGGCATGAGGGTGGCGGAGTGGGTCAGCCCACTGTTCTGAAAGGATTGGGCCAGCAGCGTTTCGTCCTCGGTGACGGCCACGGAGGCGGTGATCGCCGAGCTCTCCAGCGCCAGGATCTTCATAGATCCACCCCCTCAATCTCGAGGATTCGGTCGTCCTCCCCGTCCCCCCGGCGGATGGATACCCGCACCGCGTCCGGTTCGATGGCCTCGGCTACGTTCTCGCTCCACTCCACGGCGCAGATCCCGCCCCGGGCCAGGTAATCCTCCCAGCCGATGTGGAACAGCTCGTCGGCGTCCCCCAGCCGGTACATATCAAAATGAAACAGGGGCAGCCGGCCCCCCTCGTACTCGTTGACAATGGTGAAGGTGGGGCTGGTCACCCGCTCCTCCACCCCCAGCGCCCGGGCCATGCCGGACACGAAGGCGGTCTTGCCCGCCCCTAAATCGCCGGTAAAGGCCACCACCGCCCCTCCGGTCAGAGCGTTAGCCAGCCTTGCCCCCAGCTGCTCCGTCTCCTCCCGGCTGTGGGTGATAAACTCCATGGAAGCTCACTCCTGACAAAAATGAAGAATCCAAAAACTCTCGCAAAACAGTATAGCATATCCTGCCGGAATGTGCTATACTAATTTGCAACTGTTTTCCGGAAAGGAGGAGGGCCATGCCGTGCAGCCCACGCGCACACTGAGAGAATTTTTCAAAAAGGGCGACGTGCTCCTGCTGGCGCTGTGCGTTGTCGCCAGCCTTATGGGGCTGGCACTCATCTACTCCGCCACCCGGTATGACCCGGATCTCGCCGACTCCGCCAAGAAACAAGCCATGTTTTTATGCATGGGCGTTGTGGCCTATGTGTGGGTCACGTTCATCGACATTGAGTACCTGATGGAGAAGTGGTGGTGGGTGTTCCTGTTGCTGGGGCTGGGGGTCATCGCCCTCATCAAGCCCTTTGGCCGGATGGCCGGCGGCAACAAGAGCTGGGTGTTCCTCCCCGTCATCGGAAACTATTTCGGCTTCCAGCCCGGGGAGATCGCCAAGCTGTCCTACATTGTGGTGCTGGCCTGGATGATCAACAAAGAACGCCCCCGGGGGCTGGGCCGGTTCCCCGCTTTGATCAAATACCTGATTCTCACCGGCGTATTCTCCGGCTCGCTGGCGGTGCTGTCCGGCGACTGGGGCATGGTGATCGTCTACCTGTTCATCTTTGTGGCCATGGCCTGGGTGGCCGGGGTGAGCAAATGGTGGTTTATCGGGGTGGGCGCGCCCGCGGTGGGGGCCGTGGTGTTTCTGTGGCACTTCATCCTCCCCCGGATCGACAAGCTCTGGAACGACTACCGCATCATGCGCTTCCGGGTGGTGGTAGAGCACTGGAAGGGGAACAACCTGGATCCCGCGGATGCGGGCTGGCAGCAGAACCAGACCCTGGCCGCCATCGGCTCGGGGCAGCTCACCGGAATGGGGTGGCTGAAGGGCGTCAAGACCCAGTCCCTCCGGGAGGGGGTGCTGCCCGCCCGGCACACCGACAACATCTTCGCCGTGTGTGGGGAGGAGTTCGGGCTCGTCGGCTGCTGCGTGGTGCTGCTGGTGCTGCTGGCCATCATCCTGCGGTGCGTGTGGGTGTCCCGCCGGGCCAAGAGCCATATGTCCGCCTATATTGCCATGGGCATCGCTGGGATGCTGATGATCCAGACCATCATCAACGTGTCCATGAACCTCTATCTCGGGCCGGTCATCGGCCTGACCCTGCCCTTCTTCAGCTACGGCGGATCGTCCACCCTGACGCTGTTCATCGCCATGGGGCTGGTGTCCGGCATCAAGATGCGGCCCCTACCCAGCTGGCTTAAAGATCGGAGCCAATTATAGTCCTCCGCGCCCTTCCTGTTTCTTTGAAGCAGGGAGGCGGCGGGACGCTGATCCCCTCTTGGGGCAGTGCAGCCAAGGAAAGGGCCGCAAAAGGAGCAGCTGCTCCTTTTGCGGCCTTTGTCATATCTGGTTCCGGCGCTCTGCCATGCGTCGGCTGGTGCCTTCCCTACAGGACGTGGACATCCTCCTTGGTGAAGGCCACCCAGGCCTCGTCCCCCACCTTGTAGATCTTCTTGCTCTTGGGGTTGAAGTCGGTGATCTTCACCAGCGTGTCCCCCACCATCACATGATAGTTCTGATAGGAGCCCATGAAGCAGGACAGGATCACCCTGCAAGGCAGCTGGCCCGCGTCCCCCAGCGTGGCGGATTCGGGCCGCAGCACCAGGGTGCAGTCCTGGCCTGCCCCCTGCCGGGAGGTCTCCGCCGCCACCTGGTGGCCGCCGACGTCCACTGTGTCCTGGCCGGTCACCTTGCCCCGCAGGAAGTTGGCCTCGCCGATGAAGTCGGCCACGAACTCATTGCTGGGGTGATAGTACACCTCCTGGGGGGTGCCGATCTGGGCCACAACCCCCTTGTCCATGATGATAATCTGATCGGACAGGGCCATGGCCTCGCTCTGGTCGTGGGTGACGTAGATGGCGGTGATCCCCGCCTCCTGCTGGATGCGGCGGATCTCCGTGCGCATGGACACCCGCAGCTTGGCGTCCAGGTTGCTGAGCGGCTCGTCAAAGAGCAGCACTCCCGGCTCCAGCACCAGGGCCCGGGCCAGGGCCACCCGCTGCTGCTGGCCGCCGGACAGCTGGTTGGTCATGCGGCCCTCCATGCCCTCCAGCCCCACCAGCTTGAGGATGTCCATCACCTTGGTTTTGATGGTCTCCTTGTCCAGCTTGCGCAGCTTCAGGCCGTAGGCCACGTTGTCGAAGATGTTGTAGTGGGGCAGCAGGGCGTAGCTCTGGAACACCATGGCGGTGTCCCGCTTGTTGGGGGTGAGGGCGTTGATAGCCTCGTTGCCCAGGTAGATCTCCCCCTCGTCGGGGCTCTCGAACCCGGCGATCATCCGCAGGGTGGTGGTCTTGCCGCAGCCGGAGGGGCCCAGCAGGGTCACAAAGGAGCCGGGCTCGATGGTCAAGGAGGTGTCCTTTACCGCGTAGAAGTCCTTTTTTGTCTTGGGATCCTGATAGATCTTGGAGATATGCTCCAAGCGGACGCCTTTTTTCTCTTTCGCCATATCATTCGTCCTCCTTCAGCTTCCGGCTGGTGCCGAAAAATTTCATAACCAGGTTCATCAGCAGCACCGAGCCGTAGGTGATGATGATGAGGATGGTGGCAAAGGCGCAAGCAAGGCTGTACGAGCCCTTCTCCGCGAACTCGTTGATCTGCACGGTGATGAGCAGGAACTGGGGCGTCACCAGCAGGATGATGGCGGAGATGGCGGTGATGGAGCGCACAAAGGCGGTGACAA
Source organism: uncultured Oscillospiraceae bacterium (assembly GCA_910584285.1). Taxonomy (GTDB): domain Bacteria; phylum Bacillota; class Clostridia; order Oscillospirales; family Oscillospiraceae; genus Enterenecus. Next base: position 15,857 of record CAJTYK010000029.1, on the reverse strand, counting down.
GCCCGCTGAGGAAGGAGTCCTTGATCAGAGGCAGGGTGACGGTCATAAACACCTTGAAGCTGTCCGCCCCCATGTCGTAAGCGGATTCCTCGATGGACTTGTCGATCTGCCGCAGGGCGGAGATGCCGCTGCGGGTGCCAGTGGGCAGGGAGCGCACCACAAACACGATGATCAAAATGGCCGCGCTGCCATAGATGCCGCCCAGCAGGCCGTTGGGGAACACGCCGTGGAGGGCGCCGCCCTCGGCAAACAGAGGCCAGTCGCTGCTGTGGAACAGGCCGCCGGAGAAGCCCCGGATATAGCCCACGCCCAGCACCGTACCGGGCACCGCCATGGCCAGCATGGACACCGCCTCAATGAAGCCCTTGGCCTTGAACTTCCGCTTCACCACCAGGTAGGAGATGATCATGGACAGCAGAGCGGTAATGGGGGCAGAGATCAGGGACAGCACAAAGGAGTCCCGGAAGGCCTGGAAGCCCTTGTACCGGGTGAACACCTGCCCGAACCACTTGAAGGTGAGGGGGGTGAACTTATAGCCCCAGGTGGGGAACAGCGCCCCGATGGGCACGCACAGGTACATCATGATGACGAAGATGGTGGCCAGAGCACACAGGATGGTGAGGGGCAGGGTGACCCGCCGCTCCCCGATGAGCATACGCCCCCGGGACGCCTTACCCGTGAGGGTGGCGGCGGTCTTGGCCTCCAGATAATACTTCTGCACCGCGAACATCACCAGGGTGATGGCCAGCAGCACCACCGCCATGGCCGCGGCCCCCACCTTGTCGTAGGCGCCGGTGATTTGCAGGTAAATCGTAGTGGCCAGGGTGTCATAGGAGCCGCCGATGATCATGGGGTTGGCAAAGTCGGCGATGGACTCGATGAAGGTCACCAGAAAGGCGTTGCCCAGGCCGGGCAGCAGCAGGGGCAGGGTGACGGTCATAAACACCTTGCCCCGGGAGGCCCCCATGTCCCGGGCAGCCTCCTCCAGGGAGGGATCGATGTTCTTCAGCAGGCCCTTGAGCATCATATAGCACACCGGGAAGAAGGTGAGGGCCTGCACCACCACGATGCCCCAGAAGCCGTACACACTGTTGTCCTTGATGCCCAGCAGGAACCGGGTGATGATGCCCGACTTGCCGAACAGCATGATCATGGACAGGGACAGCACGAAGGGGGGCGACACCACCGGCAGCATGGACACCACCTTGAACAGGCCGCCCACCACCCGGCCCACCTTGACGTACACCTCCACGTAGGCGAACAGCAGGCCCACCACCGTGGACAGGATGCCCACCAGGAAGCCCACCTTCAGGGTGTTGGTGATCGCCTTGGTGAACGTGGGCATGGCGAAAATCCGCTGGAACGCGCTGAGGGACAGGCTGCCGTCCCCCACAAAGCTGTCCACCAGCAGGATGGCCAGGGGATAGAGAATGAATATGGTCAGGAATGTGATCAGAACCACAATGGTGCCCACCATAATGGGGTCGGCCATCAGCTTTTTCCGATCCAGGGCTGCGCCTTGGCCTCTTGCCATAGGGAAGCCTCCTTTCTCTCATTGAACCAAAAAACGGATGGGGGATGGCGGCTTGCCATCCCCCATCCGTCAGTGTTTTGTCTCTCGCAGGGTGTGTCTTACTCGGTCTGGAAGCGGTCGTCGCCGCCGCCCAGAGCGGTCATGACTTCCTCAATATAGGTCTTAATGTTGTTCTTGGCGTCCTCAAAGTCATAGTCCATGACGTTGTTGGGGTCAAGGCCGAAGTCGGCGGCCTGCTGGGGCTGCTCCGCGTTGTCGATGACCAGGAACTGGTAGGAGCCGTGATCCTTGGCCTGGTTCACGCAGTCGGGGGACAGGGCGTACTCAATCCACAGCTTGGCGGCGTTGGGGTGCTTGGCGCCCTTGAAGATGGCGGTGGCGCCGATCTCGAAGGAGGTGCCGCTGGAGGGGATCACCAGCTCCACATTGTCGTAGCCGTTGTCCACGATCTGGGTGATGCCGTCATGGAGGAAGCCGATGCCGATGGTGCACTCGCCGGTGCCCACGTTCTTGGACGGGCCGGAGCCGGACTTGGTGTAAACCTCAATGTTCTTGTCCAGATCCACCAGGTACTGGATGCCCTCGTCATGGCCCTTCTTCTGGATCATGGTGTTGATGACCAGCTTGGCGGTGCCGGCGGTGTTGTAGTTGGACAGCCAGATCAGATCCTTGTACTCGGGCTTGAGCAGGTCGTCCCAATCCTTGGGGGCCTCCAGGCCCTTGTCGGCCAGGCTGTCCTTGTTCACCATGAAGCCCAGGATGCCCTTGTAGATGCCGTACCAGTTGCCGTCCTTATCCTTGTACTGATCGCCAACCAGGTGGGAGGCGTTCACCGCGGCGTAGGGCTCCAGCAGCCCCTCGGCGGCCACGACGTTATAGGGATCGGTGGTGCCGCCGAACCAGACGTCGGCGGAGGGATTGCCGTTTTCCTCCTCGATCTTGGCCTGCACCTCGCCGGTGGACAGGCGCTGGAAGGTGGTCTTGATGCCGTACAGCTCCTGGAACTTGTCGCAGGCGGCGGACAGGTACTCCTCCTCACAGGAGCCGTACACCACCAGCTCGCCCTCGGCCTTGGCCGCGTCGATGAGCTCCTGCATGGGATCGGCGGCAGGGGCGTCGGTCTTTTCCGCGGGGGCGTCGGTCTTGTCCGGGGCGGGGGGATCGGTGGGCTTTGTCTCGCTGCCGCAGCCGGCCAGCAGGCCCAGCAGCAGGATCAGCGACAGCAGAACCGCTATTGTCTTTTTCATTCTTCATTCCTCCAATCGTGCTTGTGTGGCTTTGTTTGTTGCTTTCTTCCAATCGCGTGGGTTTTTGCCGGACTTCATTGTACGCTTTTCCCAAGCCCCTGTCAAGTTTTTGCCAGCAATTTGCAAAATTTTTCCCGATGAAGCGCCGGAAGCCCGTCCGCGCCCTGAGTTCACTGGATCAGCCGCAAAATCGCCTTTGCCGCGCCCTCCTCGTCGTTGGAGGCGGTGACAGAGGAGGCCGCCTCCTTCACCTCCTGGGAGGCGTTCCCCATGGCCACCGGGCAGCCCACCGCCCGGAGCATAGCCAGATCGTTGTCGCTGTCCCCAATGGCGGCGATCTCCGCCGGGTCGACGCCCCACTCCGACGCCAGCAGGCACAGGGCCTTTCCCTTGTCCACGCCGTCGGCCACCACCTCGAAGTTATCCGCGCCCGAGCTGGTGAGGGCCAGGCCCGGCATCCGCTCCAGCGTCTCCAGCAGCGGCGGGAAGATCGCCGGATCTCCCTCGGCGTGGATCTTGGTGAGAGGCTGGCCGTGCCTGGTCAGCCAGCCGGCCAGATCATCCGCCGTCACGGTGGTGTCCAGATAGGCTGGGTAAGGGTAGTTGGCCCGGAAGTAGGCGGTGGAATAGGGATCCAGCAGATTCACCTCTCCGGCGAACACCATGCTGGCCAGCTTCTTCCCCCGGAGCAGTTCCAGCACCGGCGCAGCCAGCTCCTCCGGGATATCCCACCGGCGCAGATGCCTGCCGTCCGTCATGTCCGCGATGGCCGCGCCCCCCAAGCACACCGCCCGGTTGTCGCACCCCGCCATCCGTGTGAGCCAGACCGCCTCCGGCGCGCTGCGGCCAGTGGACAGCACCACCCGGACGCCCCGTTCCCGGGCCTCCCGGATGGCCTGCACCGTCCCCTCTGTCAGTGTCCCGTTGGAGGTGAGCAGCGTTCCGTCCACATCCAGCGCAATCATACGAACCATCGGCGTTCCCTCCCGCTTTGGCGGATTTGCTCCGCCTGTCCCATTCAGTATAGCCCATGTTCCGCCGCTTGGCAAGGGGAACGGGGCGGCTTCGGCGCCTGGGAAAAATGCCGCAGGGGGTCTTGACCGATTTGGTCAACGGCGGTATGGTAGGGGCAGAGAGGAGGGCAGGCGATGAATCAGAAGTTTTTCAAGCTCCCTCAGGAGCGGCAGGATCTCATCCGGAACAGCGCCATGGTGGAGTTCGGGGCGGGCAGCTTCAAAAAGACGTCGGCAGACTCCATTGCCAAGCGGGCGGGGGTGTCCAAGGCCCTGCTGTTCCACTACTTTAAGGACAAGCGGGAGCTGTACCTCTACCTGTTCCAGTTTGCCCTGGACGTGTGCATCCGGCAGTATATGGTGAAAACCTATGACTTTGAGGAGAGAGATTTTTTCCTGGCGCTGGAAAAGGGCCAGGAGGTCAAAATGGAAATGGTCCGCCGCTATCCCGGCCTGTTCCGCTTCGTCATGCGGGCCTACTACGAGCGGGACAGCATCTTGTCTCCCAAGCTGCGGAAGGGGCTGAACAGCTTGCTGGAATCCACCTCCAAGGACTTTCTCAAGCGGATGGATGTGCACAAGTTCAAGGACGGCGTGGATCCCTGGGAGGTCATCCGGCTGCTCACCCTGGCGGCCGAGGGGATGATGGCCCGCACCGGGGCCTGTACGGCGGAGGAAATCGAGACGCTGTTTCTGGAATACCAGAAGTATGCACAAATGCTGCGACAGAATCTCTACAAGGAGGAATACTTATGATCCAGATTGACCGTCTCACCAAACGCTACGGCCGGGCCCGAGGGGTGACGGAGCTGACCCTCCACGTCCCGGAAGGGAGCTGCTTCGGCTTCATCGGCCCCAACGGGGCGGGCAAGTCCACCACCATCCGCACCCTGCTGGGGCTGCTCTCCCCCACCGCCGGATCGGCCAGGATGCTGGGGCTGGACTGCGTTCGGGAGCGGGAAAAAATCCTGGCCCAGGTGGGCTATATGCCCTCCGAGGCCATGTTCTATCCGGAGATGCGGGTCAGCGAGGTGATCCGCCTGTCCGCTGCCCTGCGGGGGCTGGACTGCCGGGAGCAGGCCGCCGCCCTGTGCGAGGCGCTGGAGCTGGACATCCGGAAGCGCATCCGGGAGCTGAGCCTGGGCAACCGCAAGAAGGTGTCCATCGTGTGCGCCATGCAGCACCGGCCCCGGCTGTATGTCCTGGACGAGCCCACCAGCGGGCTGGATCCCCTGGTGCAGCGGGTGTTCTGGAGGGAGCTGGAGGAGCGGCAGAAAGGGGGCGCCACGGTGTTCCTGTCCTCCCACGTGCTCTATGAGGTGGGGCGGTACTGCAACCGGGCCGCCATCCTCCGGGAGGGCCGACTGGTGGTGGAGGGCACCACGGCGGAGCTGGACATCGAGAACAGATTCTTCGACTACTACGAGGGGAGGACAGGGATATGATCCTGTTCAAAAAGGAGCTGCGCACGGGCCTGGTGGGTTTTCTGGTGTGGTGCGCCGTCATAGGCGGCCTGATGGCGGTGTGCATGGGGATATACCCTTCCTTCGCCGACTCCATGGGGGACGTGTCCGCCCTGTTTGCCGGACTGGGGGACTTCTCCGCCGCCTTTGGGCTGGATAAGCTGCAATACGGCTCCATGATAGGCTTTTACGGGGTGGAATGCGGGAACATCCTGGGACTGGGCGGGGCGTTTTATGCCGCCCTCACCGCCATGGGGCTGCTGGCGGGGGAGGAGGGCGGCCATACGGCGGAATTTTTGCTCACCCACCCGGTGAGCCGCCTGCGGGTCTGCCTGGAAAAGCTGGCGGCGCTGGCGGTACTGGTGATCGGTCTGAATGTGATGTGCTTTGGCTGCGGTGCGGGGGGCATCCTGATCATCGGCGAGGAGGCGGACTGGAACGGCCTGCTGCGCTATCACGGAGCCCTGCTGCTGATGCAGTTGGAGATCGGCGCGCTGTGCTTCGGTCTTTCCGCCTTTCTACGCCGGGGCGGGCTGGGACTGGCCATGGGGCTGGCGGCGCTGCTGTATTTCGCGGGCCTGCTGGTCAATCTGGATCAGGGGCTGGACTGGCTTCGCTTCGTCACGCCCTACTACTACGCCGACGCGGCCCGGGTGCTGGACGGCGAGGCCCTGACGGGCCCTATGCTGGCGGGGTGCGTCCTGGGAGCGCTGGGCGCCGGGGCGGGCCTGTGGTGGTATGGAAGAAAAGACATCGCGTAACCATCCGCCGGGGGAAGCCGGGAGCGGTCTGGATCTCCCTCTCCTCGAAGGTGATGGCCCCCGCGGGGCGGGCTTCGTTTTGAGAAATCGCATATTTTGTGAACAAAGATCGGTTCCTTTGTAAACATTAGCACTCTCCTATTGACAGTGCTAATTCTGTGGTGTATGCTACAGCCATAAGACAGAGGAGGGGCCGTAAGGCAGCCGCTCCTGCCACAATTTGATTGGAGGAATCGATATGTTGCCCAGTATTTTTGGTGAAAATCTGTTTGATGAGTTCTTTTCCGACCCGTTCGACCTGATGCGGATGCCCGCGCTCCATAATGGCCGGGATCAGCTGTACGGCAAGCACGCCCGGAACATCATGAAGACGGACGTCCGGGAGGTGGGCGATAATTACGAGGTGGACATTGACCTGCCCGGCTTCAAGAAGGACGAGATCCAGGTGGAGCTGAAGGACGGCAACCTCACCATCACTGCGTCCAAGGGGCTGGACAAGGACGAGCAGGATCAGCAGGGCCGCTATATCCGCCGGGAGCGGTACGCGGGCGCCTGTAGCCGCAGCTTCTATGTGGGCGATCTGCGGCAGGAGGATATCTCCGCCAGGTTTGAGGACGGCATCCTGAGGCTGACCATGCCCAAGGCGGAGCAGAAGGAATTGCCCCGGAGCAATTTCATCGCCATCGAATAACGGATCTGGTTTTGCAAAAGCCCCCGCCGGCGTCAGACGCCGGCGGGGGCTTTTGTATAGCGAAAACCACTCGCTGGGCGAGTGGTTCAAAACGGCTTTTAGAACCTGTATTCATAAGCGTTTGATGAGTGTGTGGAAATGAGAAATTTTAACCATAGCCTCAGCAGAGGAAACGGAGATCTCATAATCTTTGCTGAGGCGTCTGGAATGATTGAGCCAAGAGAGGGTGCGTTCTACCACCCATCGCCAAGGGAGCTTTTCCCATTGGTGGGGCTTGATTTTCTCTGAAAGATTTTGCAATTTCCAGCCCTAATCTTATGTAACTCGGCAAATTGTAAACTTGGTAATTTCATATCCGGCATGGCTGCTGCCTCCTTTTGGGCATGAAAAAAGCACGATTGTCAAATCGTGCTTTTTTCTGGATGTTCGATTTTGTCACAAAGGTTTGCTTTTTCGGTGACTGCCTAATAATTTTGCGCTTTTTGTCTTGTTCTTTATCAGGCACCACCAAAATGGAGTGGGTTTTTGCGGACGCCAAAGAAAAGTATGGCATGCGCTATACGCTTTATCGAGGTCTGGCCCAGGTCTCCAAATGGGTGAGGCTTAAGTTTGTTGCCATGAATCTCAAAAAGCTGGCCAGATGGAAAGCAAAACGGCAATCTCGTCTCCCTTTCCTGCTGTTTCCCGCCCATACGTATCTTTTATGCTTTGCGGCCTGTCTGGACTTTTCCCAGGCAGGCCGCTTTTCGACAGACTGGGGTTCCCTGCCAATTGACAGGGAACCCTTTTGGGGGGAGGGGTAAAGCGCCTCTTACAGGTTTTTGGTCATTGATCCCGCAGCTGGAACTTTGCCACCATCTCCCGCATCGTGACGGCCTGTCCGGACAACTCCTCGCTGGCAGCGGCACTCTCCTCCACTGTGGCTACGTTTGTCTGAACGACGGTAGAAATCTGCTCGATGCCCTTGGTGATTTCCTCTGCACGGATATCCTGCTCTTTGGTGTAGTCTGCAATGTCGTCAATGAGTTTGCTCATCTTGTCCGCGCGGTCCACCACCTTCAGCATGGAATCCGCCGTATCCTGGGCTGCGCTTACGCCCTCCTCCATAGACTCTACAGTTTGATTTAGCAAAACGGTAGTCTCTTGAGCGGCAGCGGAAGATTTACTGGCCAAGGCGCGGACCTCGTCGGCAACCACCGCAAAGCCCTTTCCGGCCGTTCCCGCTCTGGCGGCCTCTACCGCTGCATTCAGGGCCAGAATATTCGTCTGGAAGGCAATGTCTTCAATGGTCTTAACGATCTTGTGGATCTCAGAGGATTTGTCGCTGATTTGCTGGATCACCACTGTCATGTTCTGCATTTTATCGTTGCTGGCCAAAAGCCCGCTTTTCACGTCCTGGGAAATGCGCTTTGCCTCCTGCGCGCCCTTGGCGACCTTGTGAACGCTGTCAGACACGGAGTTGATATGGTCCGCCAGCGCTGCCACTTCGGCCGCCTGCTCCATGGACCCCTGGGACAGGGTCGTGGCACCATTAGCGACCTGTTCCGCTCCGGCGGCCACCTCTCTGGAGGAGGTACGCAATTGGCCCATGGTGCTGTTCATGGAATCGGATATTTCGTCTAAAGCGATTTTGATTTTTTCAAACTCCCCCGTGTATTGATGCGTTAAGCTAAACGCCAGATTTCCAGCGGCAATTTCCCGCAGCTTCTCTGAAACCTCTTGGATATAGTCCACATAATCCTTGAGACGGAGGGTTACCTGGTTGAAATCATACGCCAAAACGCCCAATTCGTCCTTGGACTGATAATGGATCTCCTGGTCCAGCTCGCCCTCTGCAATTCGCGTCGCCGCAAGGCTCAGCTCCCGGACCGGGCGTCCGATCACCCGGCGGACTTGGACCACAACCAGGAAAATCAGCACCAGTACGGCTAAAACCGCCACCAGCAGCATATTAACGGTCAGTTGATGAAGCTCTTGCAGGACCTCCCCCCGGGATACATAGGCCACCGCTATCCAGTCGCTGCCGGGTATACGTTCCACGTGTACATATGTATTTTCAAACAGGGATAGCCCGGTCTTTCCCGCACGAATTTGATTGCCGGCATAGGCGTACATACCGTCGCTCATTTCGCTCAGGCGCTGCCCGGTGATTTTCTGGTCCCGGTGGCCGATGATGGTGTCCGTCCTGGTGTCCACCAGAAAAATACCGCCGGTATCCTCAATCTGGATCTGGCTGACGATTTTCGAAATAGAGTCCAGATACACATCCGCCGCGGCGACGCCCCGCACCTCACCGTTACCAGTTCTCAGCACGCCGGACGCACCCACCACATAAGACTGGCTGTCCTCATCGAAGTATACGTCGCCCAAAATAAAGGCGTCCGATCTCAGGCCGTCCTGATACCAGCTCTTAGCGGTGGCGTCGTAGTCCGGACCCGGAACAAAGGAGGCGTGATACAGTGAGCCGTCGGTCAGGGCTACATACAGTCCGGCGGGGTATGCGTCGTTCTGGTTGACGGTATGCTTGATGTAGTCCGTCATTTCGGGTATGTCCATATCCTCGTATTCGATGGTGTCTCGCTGGGTCTCCAGCATAGTTAATGTGCTGTTCATCCAGGCCTTGGTCTCCTGGACCGTCCGCTCCGTGTTGGTCTGCAACAAATTCTCGCTTTTGTCCAGCAGCGCATTGGACATCTGGACATAGACCACAGCAAGCAAAATCGCCACAGCAATGACAACGCTTACAACGATAGCCGATGCCAGTTTTCCCGTGATGCCCCATCCCCGCCGAGTTGTTCCGGATTTTACAAACGTTTTTTCTTTTTGCTTCACAACCATACCCCCTATTAAACAAATTTACCTGCTTAGTTTCTTAGTTTCAATTTCTTTTGGAAATTTTTCAAAAAAGGAATACGTCAATAATATGGTATTATTATATCTCATCCCGCCTAAAAAAACAAGTTGCTTATTCAATCTTCACGGCGGGGCTTTTATCGCCGGAGACGCTGATACTTTAGGCAATCAATCCCTGCGCTTAGCCCAAGATGTGGGAAGCAGCACAGCGGAATGAGTGAGCTTTTGCCAAAGGCGGAAGGGAAGGATATGCAGCTTGCGACGACGCGGCCCGCATATTTTTGCGCGGTTGTGTCAAAGCTATCCTTACATTCTAAAAAGAGGAGGCTTTCCCCGTGAAATCCCGCACCATAATCCTGTCGCTGTGTCTGGCCGGGGCGCTGGCCCTGCCCGCCATGGCATTGACCAGTTCCACCGCCGATGTGGAGAACAACCCACCCATCGCGGAAAACCTGACGCTGAAAACCTACAAGGGCGTAGCCATCGCCAGCCGCTTCGCCGCCGTGGATCCGGAGGGTGATCTGGTGGCCTTCCAGGTGGTGGACAGCCCCGCCCGGGGCCAGGTGACCCTGGACGAGAACGACCCTGCCGCCTTCTGGTACACCCCCTACGAGGGCAAGAAGGGCAAGGACAGCTTCACCTACGTGGCCATCGACGACAAGGGCAACCAGTCCGAGCCCGCCACGGTGAAGATCACCATCGAGAAGCAAAAGACCGCGGTGACCTACTCCGATCTGGACGGCAATTCCGCCCACTACGCCGCCCTGCGTCTGGCGGAGGCGGGGGTATACACTGGACGCAGAGTGGGCGATCTCTACTGCTTTGAGCCGGACGGCGTGTTCTCCCGGGAGGAGTTCCTCACCATGGCCATGACCGCGGCGGGGGAGGCCCCGCTGGAGAACGTGTCCCTTACCGGCTTCTATGACGACGGCGACATCTCCGCCTGGGCCAAGGGCTACGTGTCCGCCGCCCTGATCCAGGGCACCGTGGAGGGCAGCCCCAACCAGGCAGGCCAGGTGGTGTTCAACGCCAACGGCCCCGTCACCCGGGCCCAGGCTGCGGTGATCCTGGATCGCCTGCTGGCCCCCGGGGACGTGGCCACCTCCTCCGCCTTCTCCCAGGACACCGTCCCCGCCTGGGCTTACCAGGCGGCGGTGAACATGGAGGCGGTGTCGGTGTTATCCGGCGAAGCCAACCTGTCTGAGACGCTGAACCGGGGCGAGGCAGCGGAGATGCTGTCCGCCATGCTGGACGTGCTGGAGTCTCGAGATACCAGTAGGTGGTTCTGGTAATACTGTTTCTTGATAAAAAGGTTAAAACCTTTTTATCGCGCCGTGAACACAAAAGGGCACCCCCGCGCCTGCCCTGACAGGCAGGCGCGGGGGCGCCGCAGCCTGACAAATTTCTGAACGGTCCGCGCGGTGGGGCGCGCCGGAGCCTCACTCCAGCCCGCAGCTCCGACTCTCCGGCCAATAGTACCGGTTGGAATTTAGCAGCTTTTCCGTTTGAACCTCGGAGATCGTATCGGTTACGTCCTTCACAAAGACATAGAACAGCTGGTTCTCCTCCCCGTACTTGGAGGTCTCCAGGTGGCCCCAGTCATCTACCCAGCGGATCCCTCCGTCCTTTCGGATGATCCGGTACTGCACAAAGTCCATATTCCGGTCGGAGCGCTCGATCTGGTGCGTGATCTCCCACTCCACCCGATCCAGATCCTCCGGATGCACAATGCCCCGGAAAGAGCGGCCCACGTGCTCCATAAACTCCGCGATGGTTTTGCAGCCAAACAGCTCCGCCATCATCGGGTTGGCGTACAGCAGCTCCTCGTTCCCCTCGCCCCGGTAGACGAAGAAAGCATCCGACATGGTGGCCAGCGTCTCCACCATGTGCTCCTCCCGCCGCTCCTGCTCCTCCTTCATCACCCTGTCGATGCTGCGGATGGTGATGACCGCCGCCTTGGGCCTGTCCCTCTCCCGCTCGGTGACGGCTACGGTGGTCAGACACCACTCGTCCGGGCTGAACTTGCTGGAACGCCGGTAGCGGTATTCCACGGTGTCCTGGGTCTGGAGCTCCTCCCGCAGATTGTCCAGGGACAGGAACCGGCGGACGCCTTCCTCGTTGTCCCGCACGATCCGGCCCGTGCCGAAGTGCCGCTCCACCATGGCCTCGTAGTTTCCCCGCTCCAGGAGCTGATCCCCGTCCGGATACAGCATCCGGCAGTAGTTCTCCTGAAACTGGAGGTAGTATACCTCCCGGAAGGCCCGCACAATGCCGCTGAACGCGCCCTCATAGACCTGATTATTGGTCACGTCCCGCAGCAGGCAGGCCACATAGCCGTAGTCATGCTGGAACAGGATGAGCTGAAGGTAGTGGCCCGAGATGGAGCTGTAGGCATAGTGATCCATCCGCTCGCCCAGGAAGGCCGCCCGGTATGCCTTTTCCAGCAGCTTCTTGAAATCGTCCCCAAAGGCTTTCAGGATCAGGTGGCGCACACGGGTGGCGTCCCCGCCGCACATCCGCTCCATCTCCTCGTTGACGTAGATGACGTCGTAGTCGATGGGCTCCCCCTCCCGGTTCAGGGCGATCCGGGACAGGCCAAAGCCACAGGGCAGCATCCCATACCACTGATCCAGCTGCCCCTGCTCGTGCTTGAACTCAGGCTGCACTCCCTGTAGGCTCTGGAGCTTGGCCTTCTCCCGCCGGTGCTCCCGCAGGTCGGTGATGTCCGTCAGGCCCACAAAGTACACCCGGCGCCCCTCGTGCTCCCGCAGGAAGAACACCCGCATCCGGATCCAGAGCACCCTGCCGTCCACCCGGATATAGTGGACATTTCCCTCCGCTCCGCCGGGCCGCCGCTCATAGGCCCGCTCGAACAGACCCAGCATCACCGGCCGGTCGTCGTCCCGGACGCCGTCCCAGGTCTTACGGCTCAGCTCCTTGGCGTCGGATACGTCCAACCCCGCCAGCCGGTAGCCCTGCTCGTTGATCCGGGTGATCTCCATCTGGCCGTTGCCCACCTCATAGAGGGCGGCGGCCCCCAGAATGTTGTTCACCATGGTGTCGGTAAAGAGGTTGCCGTCCAAAAGCTCCCGGGCGTGGAAGGACTCCACCTGCCGGCAGTGCAGGCCAGAGAAATCCAGCCGCCGCTCGTCAGCCAGCACCACCTCCAGCTGGTCGATGGGCAGGGGCTTGCAGTAATAGTAGCCCTGCACATACTGGCAGCCCATGCTGCGCAGGACGTTCTCCTGCTGGAGGTTCTCCACCCCCTCCACAATGGTGGGCAGCCCCATCATCCGGGCCATATTGACGATGGACTCCAGAATGCCGATGCCCTTTTGCTCCTCCCCTTCGCCGATCTCCAGGAAGCGCATATCAATTTTGAGCACATCCACCGAGACGCTTTTCAGCATATTCAGCGAGGAGTAGCCGCTGCCGAAATCGTCCATCATCACCAGCAGGCCCGCCTCCCGCAACCGGTCCACGGTGCTGTTGATGGCGTCGTCCTCCTCGGCGTAGGCGCTCTCGGTGATCTCAGCCTTCAGGTATTTCGAGGGCAGGTCATATTTTTTCAGCAGATAGCCCAGATAGGCCGGCACATCCATAGACATGATATCGATCCGGGAGATATTGATGGAGATGGGCACCGGCTGATACCCCCGGTCGATCCAGGTGCGCAGCCACTGGCACACCCGCTCCCACACCTGCCGATCCAGCAGGTGGATCATGCCGCTGCGCTCCAGCACGGGGATGAATTTTCCCGGCGGGATCAGCCCTCTGTCCGGGTGCCGCCAGCGCACCAGCGACTCCGCTCCCACCACCTTGCCGGAATAGATGTCGCACTGGGGCTGGGCAAAGAAGGTGAACTCGTCCCGCTCCAGGGCCTCGGTCACCTCCATCAGCAGGTGCATCTCCTCCTCCAGGTAGCTCTCCATCCCGGCGCTGTAATAGGAGATGGGATCCCGCGCCGCGGCCCGGGACCGGGCCAACGTGGCCCGATCATGGAAGATCTCCGGGGGCAGCTCTGGGTCGTCGATGGGGCTGACGCCGAACACAGGCAGCACGCCCAGGGCGCTGCCCTGATTGGTGCTCCCCGCCATGATCTTGTCCCACAGCTTTTGGATCAGCTCGGTTCGGAAGGGCATGATCAGGCAGAAGTTATCCCCCTCAAAATACCCCGCCACGCCGCCGTGCTCCTTGCGAACGGTTTGCAGGGCGTCCGCGATGTAGCGCAGATACCGGTCGCCCATGTCCCGGCCGTGGAACTTGTTAAACAGACGAAAATGCAGAATGTCAATGGCGATCATGCAGTAGGCATTGGGCTTGGTGCCTTGGATGAACCATCGCGCCTCCTCCATAAACCCCTGCGGGTAGGACAGACCTGTCAATAGATTTTTTCTCAATGTACCCTTGTTTCGGGCCGATCGGTTCCCAGCTGCTCCCATTGCTGATTCCCCCAGTTTTATTGGACGCCGACCATCTGTCCGTGTTTACGTACAAACTCCTCCGCTTATTACAATACCATAAATTCCCTGAGAACGCAACCCATATTCGCCAATTTTCGCAATCTCTGCAAATTTCCCGCAATTTTTTCGATTTTATGCCTTTGCCGCCAACAATAGCCGAAACCGGGGAAATCTGGAATTTACCCCCATTTGTGCGCCGGGGTTTGACTAATCCGCCCCTGTGTAGTATAATGACTTGATTTCCCGCCGGAAGGCAAAAGGGGGGCGCCGCACCATGTGGCTGGCTGACCAATGGAAGGACTACGAGCTGCTGGACTGTGGCCGGGGTGAGAAGCTGGAGCGCTGGGGGGACAAGCTGCTGGTGCGGCCCGACCCCCAGGCCATCTGGAGCACCCCTCGATCCCACCAGGGCTGGAAAAAGCCGGACGCCCGGTACGCCCGCTCCAGCACCGGGGGCGGCCAGTGGGCGGACAAGAGCGTCCCCCAGCGCTGGCAGATTCATTATCGGGATCTCACCTTCAACGTGGGGCTGATGAACTTCAAGCACACCGGCGTGTTCCCCGAGCAGGCCGCCAACTGGGACTTTGCCCGGGAGCAGATCCAACAGGCCGGACGGCCCGTCAGCGTGCTCAACCTGTTCGCCTACACCGGCGGGGCCACCATCGCCTGCGCGGCGGCGGGAGCGTCGGTTTGCCATGTGGACGCGGCAAAGGGCATGGTGCAGTGGGCCCGGGACAACGCGAAAGCCTCCAGCCTGGAGGACAAGCCCATCCGCTGGATAGTGGACGACTGTGCCAAGTTTGTGGAGCGGGAGATCCGCCGAGGCCGCCGGTACGACGCCATCATCATGGATCCCCCCTCCTACGGCCGGGGGCCCTCCGGCGAGGTGTGGAAGCTGGAGGAGAACCTGTACCCCTTTGTGGAGCTGGTGGCCCGGGTGCTGTCCGACGACCCGCTGTTTGTGATTTTGAACTCCTATACCACGGGGCTGTCCCCCTCGGTGCTGACCTATATTTTGCAGACCGTTATCGGCGGCAAATTCGGCGGGCAAACCGTGTCCGACGAGCTGGGCCTGCCCGTGTCCGCCACGGGGCTGGCGCTGCCCTGCGGGGCCACCGGGCGGTGGGTGGGGCGCTGAGATGGGCCGTACCCTGCGCTACCTGTTCGCCATGCTGTGGGGCGCGGTTCCGGCGCTGGCGCTGTTTTTCCTGCTGCGCCCCCTGCGCCTGCGGCGGCTGAGCCGGCTGGGGCTGTCCAGTCCCTTCCGCCGGGAGGCGGCCTTGGCTCTGTTCTGGATGTACTGCGGCGGGGCCGCCGTACTGGGGCTGACGCCCCGGTGGGTGGTTCCCACCCTGGCGAGCCTTCCGGTGGGGGGCGGCTGGAACACAGCGGGCCTGCCCTTCTTCAGCCCAGGGAGCGTCAGCCTGATCCCGTTCCAGACCTTCTCCTACTCCATCTACATTTTAATCGCAAATGTGGTTTTGTTCATGCCCTTCGGCCTGTTCGCCACCCTGCTGTGGCGGGGCTTCCACTGGCGGCGGGCGCTGCTCACCGGGGGCTGCATCACCCTGTTCATTGAAACCTGTCAGCTTTTTGTGGGCCGGACCTTCGACATTGACGACCTGCTGCTCAACACCCTGGGGGTGTTCTGCGGCTTCCTGCTGGCGCTGGCCGTCAGGCGGGCGTTCCCCCGGTTCGCGGCGGGGCTGACGGTATCCCCCATCACTTCACCTGATTGAGGTATTTCTTATGTCCCAACCTATCCTCCAAACCGAACACCTGACCTTCCGCTACACCACCGAGGAGGGCGCGGCCCCCACGGTGCTGGACGG
>CAJTYK010000028.1 GCA_910584285.1 uncultured Oscillospiraceae bacterium | reverse complement strand
GCGGGGCTTGGGGGCGAACACGATGCCGCCGTGGGTCCACTGGGGGGCCCGGGTGGAGCCCTGACGGGCGTGGCCGGTGCCCTTCTGGCGCCAGGGCTTCTTGCCGCCGCCGGACACCTCGGCCCGGGTCAGGCTGCTCTGGGTGCCCTGACGGCAGTTGGCCAGGTGGTTCTTAACCACGTCGTGCACCACGGACTGGTTGGGCTCAATGCCGAACACGGCCTCGGAGAGCTCGACCTCGCCGATCTGCTTACCGGCCATATTATAAAGGTTCGCTTTAGGCATTTGTCATTCTCTCCTTTCTCACTTGTTACGCGCAGAGGCCTTCTGCGGGTTGACACGGGCAGACTGCTTCTGGGGATTGACGCGCCCGGCCTCGGTGGCGTGCTTCTCGGCGATCTTCTTGACGCTGGTACGCAGGGCGACAACCCCGCCCCGGGGCCCGGGCACCGCGCCGCGCACGGCGATGACGCCCAGCTCCTCATCCACCTGCACCACGTCCAGGTTGATGACAGTGACCTGCTCGTTGCCCATCTGGCCGGCGCCGTTGTGCCCCTTGAAGATCCGGGAGGGGTCGGTGCTGGAGCCCATGGAGCCGGAGTGACGGTGGACAGGACCGCCGCCGTGGGACTTCTTCTGGACGTGGCCGCCGCAGCGCTTCACTGCGCCCTGGTAGCCGTGGCCCTTGCTGATGCCGGTGATGTCCACCCGGTCGCCGGGGGCGAACACGGTGGCGGTGAGCTGGTCGCCCACGTTGAGCTCGTCGGCCTTGTCCAGCTTGAACTCCTTGAGCACCCGCAGGCACTTGCCAGCCTTCTTGCTGTGCCCGGCCTCGGGCTTGGACAGCTTCTTCTCCGGGACTTCCTCAAATCCCAGCTGGACGGCGGTGTAGCCGTCCTTTTCCTCGGTCTTCTTCTGCACCACGGTGCAGGGGCCCGCCTGGATGACGGTGACCGGGATGACCTTACCGGCTTCGTCGAAGATCTGGGTCATACCCACCTTCTTGCCGATGATGGCCTTTTCCATGTGTATTCCTCCTTGTTAGGTTATTGGTTGAAAAACGTGGGCATTGGGCTCCCATTGGTTTTCCAACTTGACCCGTCCGCCTCAAAACGCGGCGGACTGCGGTACTCACTCATCGCAAAGTCCGCTCCGCTTCGCTTCCGCCTGCGGCAAAAGCTGCGCTGCGCTCCCTTGCTCTTCGTGTCCAAGCTGAACCCGCTTCGCTGGGCTTCAGCTTGGGGCGCGGCTATGCCGCGCTCTTATCGATCCAGATCCTCGGTCACGATTCCAAGAGCCTCCAGTTTTGCCTTGGTGATCTTGATCTGGTAGGCGATTTCTCCATCCTTATCCTCTGCCGCCTTGATCCTTTGGAGCTTGGCATATTCTTCAATCAACGCGGTGGCCTGTTCTTTTTCAGTCATGCGTTCGTCCATGTCCTTTCTCCTTTTATTTATCATCAAGCGCGCAGCTTCGGAATTGGGGTTACAGCTTAATCTCGATATCCACGCCGGCGGGGAGCTCCAGGGACATCAGAGCCTCCACGGTTTTCTGGGAGGGCTTCACCACGTCGATGAGCCGCTTGTGGGTGCGGCGCTCGAACTGCTCCCGGGAGTCCTTGTTCACGTGGACGGAGCGCAGGATGGTGACGATCTCCTTCTTCGTGGGCAGAGGGATGGGGCCGGAGACCTCGGCGCCGCTGCGCTTGGCGGTGTCCACGATCTTCTCGGCGGCCTGGTCGATGAGCTGATGGTCATAGGCCTTCAGCCGGATGCGGATCATTTCTTTCTGAGCTGCCATGTGTTTTCCTCCTTGACATACGAAGTTGACGGTAAGGCTGTCCTTGCTTCGTACGGTGAGAGACGTTTCATCCACGTTTCCGTGCGTATCACTCCCCGACATGAATAAAACCGGCGCAAAGCGAGCCGGTTCTACCCACCCAGGGCGATATACGCCATGGCATGAGTCTCTCAGCCGCCCGATTATACGGACATACTCCGCGGAAGTTACCTCGCTTATCGCGAGCAATCTCCCGCATCATCGCAGTGCGCCCTTTGACAGGCGCTTGATTATTGTACAACAGACTGACACAGAAAGTCAAGAAGTTTTTTGCCCATTTTGCAAAGTTTTTTCACGGTTTTCGCTTCCTTTTTTCCTTGCCTCTTGTGCAACACCACAACGTAGGGGCCGGCGTCCCCGCCGGCCCGCCTCCCCATCCCCGACGCCGGCCGGTTCCGGGCAGGACGGGCCGCCGAGGACGGCGGCCCCTACCATACATTTTTTGAAACGTCAGTATGCCACGCCCCAATAAACCATCTTCTTGGCGGGCTTGCCGCAGCAGGCGCACACGTCGCCCAGCTTCTCCTGCTGGAAGGGGATGCACCGGGAGGACACCCCCGCCTCCTCCTTCATCTTCAGCTCGCAGGCCACATCGCCGCACCACATAGTCTTGGCGAACCCCCCCCGGCTCTCCATCTTCTCCTTGACCTCCGCCAGGGTGGCGCAGGGATAGGTGTTCTCCTCCAGGTTCTTCTTGGCCTTGGCGTACAGCCCAGCGTGGATGTCGTCCAGCATCTTGGCCACGGTGTCTTCAATGCCCTCCAGCGGCACGAAGGACTTCTCCCCGCTGTCCCGGCGCACCAGCACGCACTGGCCCTTCTCCATATCCTTGGGCCCCAGCTCCAGCCGCAGGGGCACGCCCTTCATCTCGTACTCGGCAAACTTCCAGCCGGGGGAGTTGTCAGAGGCGTCCATCTTCACCCGGAAGCCCGCCTTGGAAAGCCGCTCCATGACGGCCTCGTTGGCCTCGATCACGCCCTCCTTGTGCTGAGCCACGGGGATGATAACGACTTGGACGGGGGCCACCTTGGGGGGCAGCACCAGCCCCCGGTTGTCGCCGTGGGTCATGATGACCCCGCCGATGGTGCGGGTGGTGATGCCCCAGGAGGTCTCGAAGGGGGTGACCTGCTGGTTGTTCTTGTCCGCGAAGGAGATGCCGAAGGCCCGGGCAAACCCGTCCCCGAAGTAGTGGCTGGTACCGTTCTGGAGGGCCTTCTTGTCGTGCATCATACACTCGATGGTATAGGTGCGCTCCGCCCCGGCGAATTTCTCCTTGTCGGTCTTCATGCCCATCACCACCGGCATGGCCAGCACGTCCTCGCACAGATCCGCGTAGATGCGGTGCATCCGCTCCGTCTCCTCGATGGCCTCCTCAGCGGTGGCGTGGAGGGTGTGGCCCTCCTGCCAGAGGAATTCCCGGTGGCGCAGGAAGGGCCGGGTGGTCTTTTCCCAGCGCAGCACGGAGCACCACTGGTTATAGAGCATGGGCAGATCCCGCCAGGAGTGGACAATATCCGCCCAGTGGTCGCAGAACAGGGTCTCGGAGGTGGGCCGGATGCACAGCCGCTCGTCCAGCTTCTCGCTGCCGCCGTAGGTCACCCAGGCGCACTCGGGGGCAAAGCCCTCCACGTGATCCTTCTCCTTCTGGAGCAGGGACTCCGGGATGAGCATGGGCATGGAGACGTTCTGATGGCCCGTCTCCTTAAAGCGCCGATCCAGATAGGCCTGGATATTCTCCCAGATGGCGTAGCCGTAGGGGCGGAGGATAAACATTCCCTTGGTTTTCGCGTAGCCGATGAGCTCCGCCTTGGTGCACACGTCAGTATACCACTGGGCGAAGTCCACGTCCATATCGGTGATCTGGCTCACCTGCTTGTTCTTGTCCTGTGCCATGTCCTCTCCATCCTTTTATATATGGTTTCCATATTGTATTGCCAAACCGGAAAAAAGTCAAGAGGGAAGCCCCGCTCCCCTCCCCCTTGCGTTTTTTGGCCTTTGTGATATAATATGGGCTCGTATCGGCCCGCGCCGGAGCGCGGCCCCCGCCCTTGAAGCCGTTGACACCCCCCCCAGGATTGGAGAGCTTCCCATGGACTACTTTCACCTGTCCGCCCAACCGGACGCCATAGAAAAAATCAGCGCCCTGGGTCTGGCCCATCTGGGGGACGGGGTGTACGAGCTGATGGTGCGCTCCTGGCTATGCCTCCACGGCAAGGCCACCAACGCGGGGCTGCACAAGGCGGCGGTGAGCTACGTGGCCGCTCCCGCCCAGGCCAAGCTGGTTCACGCCATCCTCCCCCTGTTGACCGAGGAGGAACAGGCCGTCTACCGCCGGGGCCGCAACAGCCGCACCGCCACCGTCCCCAAGGGGGCCAGCGTGGGGGAGTACCACGCCGCCACGGCGCTGGAATCCCTGTTTGGCTGGCTATATTTGCAGGGCAGAACCGACCGGCTCAACGAGTTATTTGACGCCATGATGGAGGAGGCAAATCATGCCTTTTGATGCTATTTTCATGACCGCCCTGGCCCGGGAGCTGCGGGACACCCTGGTGGGCGGCAAGGTGGACAAGCTCTACCAGCCCGCCCGGGACGAGGCAGTGCTCCACATGCGGGCGGGCAAGGAGAACGTGCGGCTGCTGCTGTCCGCCAGCCCCGCCCACCCCCGGGCCCAATTGACAAAGGTGCCCCGGGAGAACCCGGAGACGCCCCCCATGTTCTGCATGCTGCTGCGCAAGCACTTCACCGGGGCCCGCCTGCTGGAGCTGTCCCAGCCCTCCATGGAGCGGCTGCTGGACTTCCGGTTCGAGGCCCTGGACGAGCTGGGCGACCGGGTGGAGCGCCGGCTGGTGTTGGAGTGCATCGGCCGCAAGTCCAACCTGATCATGCTGGACGGCGCGGGCCGGATCACCGACTGTATGCGCCGGGCGGACGGGGATCTGTCCGTCAAGCGCCCGGTGATGCCCGGGCTGTTCTACACCCCCCCGGAGCCCACCGGGCGGCTGGATCCCTCTGTCATGCCCTCGGAGGAATTGCGCTCCTTCGTCCTGTCTAATGCCCCGGAAGGGGACGGCCAGGACAAGTGGCTGCTGGATACCTTCAACGGCCTGTCCCCCCTCACCGCCCGGGAGCTGGCCTTCCAGGGGGAGGGCACCCGGGACGGCCTTGCCCTGCGGCTGGCGCAACTCCTGGACAGGGTACACGTCGGGGACTTTACACCTATAGTGTTGGTGCGGGATGGCAAGCCCTTTGACTTCACCTTCCAGGCCGTACTGCAATACGGCCCCTCGGTGGAGCTAAAACGTTACCCCACCTTCTCCGCCCTGCTGGACGACTTCTACGAGCAGAAGGAAGCCCAGGAGCGGGTGAAACAGCGGGGTCAGGACTTCATCCGCTCCGTCACCCAGGCCCGGAACCGCACGGCGAAAAAGATCGCAAACCAGGAGGGGGATCTGGCCCGCACCGCCGACCGGGACAAGCTGCGCCGGTACGGGGACATCCTCACCACCAACTTCTATCAGATGTCCAAGGGTCAGTCCGTCCTCCGGGCCCAGGACTACTACGACCCGGACTGCCCGGAGATAGATATCCCCCTGGATCCCCTCCTCACCCCCCAGCAGAACGCGGCGAAGTATTATAAGGAGTACAAGAAGGCCCAGAAGGCGGAGGAGATGCTCACCCTCCAGCTGGAAAAGAACCGGGCCGAGCTGGACTACCTGGACAGCGTGCTCCAGATGATCACCCTATCCGAGGGGGATCGGGACTTGCAGGAGATCCGCCAGGAGCTGATGGACAATGGCTACCTCAAGCAGCACAAGCGGAAGATGACCGCCAAGGGCCGCCAGAAGCTCGTCCGCTCCAAGCCCATGGAGTTCACATCCAGCGCGGGTCTCACCATCCTTGTGGGCAAGAACAACAGCCAGAATGACCGCCTCACCCTGAAGGATGCGGACAAACGGGATCTGTGGCTCCACGCCCAGAAGCTCCACGGCTCCCACGTGATCCTGAAAACGGTTGGGGCCCAGCCGGACGAAGCGTCCCTCACCGAGGCGGCCATGCTGGCGGCCTGGTTCTCCCAGGGCCGGGAGTCGGGCCAGGTGCCGGTGGATTACACCCCGGTGAAGGTCGTGAAAAAGCCCGCCGGGGCCAAGCCCGGCTACGTGATCTACAACACCTACCAAACCCTGTACGTCACCCCCAGCGAGGAGCTGGTGCGAACGCTGCGGGGCCGGACACGAAATTGAGGAGAATTGTCATGGCGACACAACTGACCACGGAGGAGCTGCGCCGCAGGGCGCTGGCCTTTTTGAAGCGGCGCTCAGAGGAAACCCCCGGGGGTATGCCCGATCCCTCCGCCGACCTCACCCTGATCGACTGCGACGGCCCCTCCGGTTCCCTGGTGCTGGGCTATGAGACCAAGCCCTGGATGGCCAACATCTGGGGGGTGGTACACGGCGGGGTGGTGGCCACCCTGGTGGATTCCTGCATGGGCATCACCTGCGCTGCCCAGTGCGGGCTCATCACCCCCACCGTCTCCATGACGGTGAACTATGCCCGCCCGGTGCCGCTGAACACCTCCATCGTGGTGCGCACCCGCACTGTGCGCTGCGGGGCCACCTCGGGGCAGCTCAGCGCGGAGGTATACCCTGCCGACCAGCCGGACAAGCTGCTGGTGACCGCCAGCGGGGCCTACTGCACCAAGCCCAACGACCTGTCCGGGGGCCGCGCTCCCTGGGAGGAGGAACTCGCGCCGTGATTTTCGGAACCCATATCAATAAGTATTACCTCAAATACGCCGGCTGGCTCCTGCTGGGGCTGGCCGCGCTGGTGCTGGTGGACTATATCCAGCTCATCATCCCCAACCTGTACCAGCAGGTGATCAACGGCATCAACCAGGGCTGGGTGGAGCTGGACGGGCAGCGTCTCCCCTTCGACCTGGACTTCCTGCTGGATCGGATCTGCCTGCCCATGGTGTGGATCATCATCGCCATGGTGGTGGGCCGCTTTTTGTGGCGGATCTGCATCTTCGGTGCGGCCATCAAGGTGGAGACCGGCCTGCGCAACGAGATGTTTGACCACGCCAAGGATCTGTCCCGGCAGTTCTATCAGGAGAACAAGGTGGGCGGCCTCATGAGCCTGTTTACCAATGATCTGGAGACGGTGCAGGACTGCTACGGCTCCGGCTTTTTGATGTTTTTCGACGCGCTGCTGCTGGGCGGGCTGTCGGTGATCAAAATGTGGGCCATGGACCCGGTGATGACCGCCCTGTCCATGATCCCCATGGCCCTGCTGCTGGCGTCCAGCGCGGTGGTGGGCCGGTACATGATGAAGAAGTGGGACATCCGGCAGGAGGCGTTTTCCCGCCTGTCCGACTTCTCCCAGGAGAGCTTTTCCGGCATCGCCGTCATCAAGGCCTTTGTAAAGGAGGCCAAGGAGCTGCTGGCCTTCCAGCAGCTGAACCGGGAGAACGAAAAGGCCAACGTGGACTTCACCCGCTCGTCGGTGCTGCTGCGGATTCTGGTGACCACTTTTGTGGAGTCGGTGATCTGCATCATCCTGGGCTACGGCGGGTATCTGGTGTGGAAAGGCGCCTTCAACGCCGGGGAGCTGATGGAATTTATCGGCTACTTCACCTCCATCGTCTGGCCCATCATGGCCGTGTCCGAGCTCATCGACATGACCAGCCGGGGCCGGGCCTCCCTGAAGCGGATCTCCGCCCTGCTGGACGCCCCCCAGGACGTGGCCGACCGCCCGGACGTGGAGCCCCTGGGAACGGTGCGGGGGGACGTGGAGTTCCGCCACCTCACCTTCCGCTACCCCGACGGGGAGTTCGATGCCCTGCGGGACGTGTCCTTCACCATTCAGGCGGGGCAGCGGGTGGGCATCGTGGGCCGCACCGGCTCGGGCAAGACCACGGTGGCGGATCTGATCCTGCGCACCTGCAACGTGCCCGATGGCACCGTGTTCGTGGACGGCCGCGACGTGAACACCGTCCCCATCCGGGACGTGCGGCAGGCGGCGGCCTACGTGCCCCAGGACAACTTTCTGTTCAGCGACACCATCGCCCGGAACATCGACTTCACCGAGAACGTCCCCGACCGGGATCGTGTGTCCATCGCGGCGGTGCTGGCGGACGTGGACGCCGACGTGCGGGACTTCCCCCTGGGCTACGACACCGTACTGGGCGAGCGGGGCGTCACCGTGTCCGGTGGCCAGAAGCAGCGCATCTCCATCGCCCGGGCGCTGATCAAAGACGCGCCCATCCTCATTTTAGACGACTCCGTGTCCGCCGTGGACACCCAGACCGAGCGGGCCATCCTGGACAACCTGGCCAAAACCCGGCAGGGCCGCACCACCATCCTTATCGCCCACCGAATGTCCACCGTGGAGGGGATGGATCAGATCATCTTCCTGGAGGACGGGGCGGTGACCGCTGTAGGCACCCACGCCCAGCTGTGCGAGACCTGCCCCGCCTACCGCCGGATGGTGGAGCTACAAAAACTGGAGGAGGAGGGAGAGCGGCACAATGCGTGAATACTTTCCACTTCTCTTTGTGGGCGCGGTGGTGGGCGTCTTTTCCCTGATCTTCCTGCTGGCCTGGCTGCGGGAGCGCCGCGCCAAAACCGCCCCGGACTTTGACCGCCACATCCCCGACGGGGAGATCGTCCGGCGGCTCATGCACTATGCCGTCCCCTACAAAAGGCAGTTCGCCCTGGTGCTGGCCATCATGCTGCTGTCCATCGTCACCGACCTGGCCTCCCCCCTGATCATCGGCCGGGTGGAGGACTTGATCAAGATCAGCTTCCAGCCCCCCGCCCTGCTGCGCTGGGTGGCGCTGTACGCCTTCACACTGGCGGTCAACATGGTGTGCACTTACTTCCAGTCCATCCTCCTGCAAAGGATCGGCCAGAAGATCCTCTCCGCCCTGCGGCAGGATCTGTTCACCCACATCGAGTCCCTGTCCCACGACCAGCTCAATAAAATCCCCGTGGGCAAGCTGGTGACCCGGGTGTCCAACGACACCAACGCCATCTCCATGATGTTCACCAACGTGCTGGTGAACATGGCCCGGAACGCCTTCCTGGTGCTGGGGGTGCTGGGGGCCATGCTGCTGCTGAACTACGCGCTGACCCTGATGATCCTGTGTTTCGTCCCCTTCCTGGTGCTGTTCACCGTCATCTTCCGCAAATTCACCCGGAAGGTGCACCGGGTGGTGAAGGATCGCACCACCGACATCAACACCTTCCTGTCGGAAAACCTGTCCGGCATCAAGATCACCCAGATCTTCAACCAGGAGGAGCGGAAGCTCCAGGACTTCCTAACCCGCAGCAACGCTCTGAAGAAGGCCAAGCAGAACCAGATCTTCGTGTTTGGCATCTTCCGCCCCATGGTGTATATGCTCTATGTGTCCTCCATCCTGTGCCTGTTCTACCTGGGCGGCAAGGGCTACATCCAGGACACCGTATTCCTGGGCCAGGCCATGACCAGCGGCACCATTGTCTCCTTTTACATGTACATCTCCAAGTTCTTCAACCCCATCCAGACCCTGGCGGAGCAGTTCAATATGCTCCAGTCCGCCTTCGCCTCGGCGGAGAAGATCTTCGATATCTTCGACCTGGAGCCGGAGGTGGTGGACGACCCCGGGGCGGTAGAGGTGGACGCCATCCGGGGCGAGATCGAGTTCCAGGACGTGTGGTTCGCCTATGAGCCCGGGGAGTGGGTGCTCAAGGGGGTGTCCTTCCACGTGGACGCCCGGCAGACCGCCGCCTTCGTGGGGGCCACCGGCTCGGGCAAGACCACCATCCTCTCCCTGCTGTGCCGGAACTACGACATTCAGAAGGGCCGCATCCTCATCGACGGCCGGGATATCCGCACCATTAAGATCTCCTCCCTGCGGCGGCAGTTCGGCCAGATGCTTCAGGACGTGTTCCTGTTCTCCGGCACCATCCGCTCCAACCTCGTCCTCCGGGAGGAGGGCTTCACCGACCCGGAGATCTGGGAGGCCTGCCGCTACGTCAACGCCGACGCCTTTATCGGCAAGCTGGACAAGGGGCTGGACGAGGAGGTGCGGGAGCGGGGCGGCAACTTCTCCGCCGGCCAGCGGCAGCTGCTCAGCTTCGTGCGCACCATTCTCCACAAGCCCGCCGTCATGATCCTGGACGAGGCCACCGCCAACATCGACACCGAGACGGAGCTGCTCATACAGGACTCCTTGGAGAAGCTGCGCTCCATCGGCACCATGCTCATCGTGGCCCACCGCCTGTCCACCATCCAGCACGCCGATCAGATCATCGTGCTGTCCCACGGCCAGATCGTGGAGTCAGGGAACCACCAAGAGCTGCTGGCCAAAAAGGGGCGCTACTACCAGCTCTACACCCTGCAATTCAACCGGGAAAAGCTGCTGGGGGCATAGTCTTTTCGTCTTGCTTTTCCAGGATATCCCTGCTATAATGGAGGGACCACCGGGTTCCTTCCGGGGGAATTCACAGATATGGAGGACTTGCTTATGTCCCGCTATACCGGTACACAGACCGAAAAGAATTTGATGGCCGCCTTCGCCGGGGAGTCCGAAGCCCGGAACAAGTACACCTACTTCGCCTCCAAGGCCAAGAAGGAGGGCTTTGAGCAGATCGCCGCGCTGTTCCTCAAGACGGCGGACAATGAGAAGGAGCACGCCAAGCTGTGGTTCAAGGAGCTGGAGGGGATCGGCGACACCGCCGCCAACCTGAAGGCCGCCGCCGAAGGCGAGAACTACGAGTGGACGGATATGTACGCCGGCTTCGCCGACACCGCCGAGCAGGAGGGCTTCCCCGAGCTGGCCGCCAAGTTCCGCCTGGTGGCCGCCATTGAGAAGCACCACGAGGAGCGCTACCGCGCCCTGCTGAAGAACGTGGAGACCATGGAGGTCTTTAAAAAGAGTGAGGTCAAGGTGTGGGAGTGCCGCAACTGCGGCCACATCGTGGTGGGCACCGCCGCGCCGGACATCTGCCCCACCTGCGCCCATCCCCAGTCCTACTTTGAGGTCAACGCCGAGAACTACTGATTCGGAACGGCTTCCATACATCAAAGCCTGCCGGGCACCCCCCGGCAGGCTTTTTTTGCCCCCGCCCCCTTGACAGCCCGCCCCGGCTGTGCTACTATATTTTTAACAGTAGTAAATAATACAGTAGTGGAGGGAGCGATTTCTGTGAAGAAGGATTATATGACCCGCCTGGAGTACGCCGCCCGCTGGCGGCTCCCGCCCCAGGAGGCGGAGGACGTGATCGCGGACTACCGCGACATCGTGGCCGATCCGCCCCGTTCGGAGGATCAGCTGCGCCGGGAGGTGGGCGACCCGGTGGAGGTGATCAAGCTGCTGGTGGCTCCGCCCAAGGTCTACCGCACCTGGCTGGCGGTATTCGCGGTGATGGCGGCCTGCGTCCTCATCCCCGGCCACAGCGGCTTCGGCTGGTTCAGCTGGCCGTTTTACCGGCTGTGCTTTGAACAGGGCGGCCTCCATCTGGGCCCTGTGCTGGCCGTGCTGGGCGGGGGGCTGGCACTGTTCTGGTTCCGGCGGCAGAAGGGGGAAGCAAAAGCCCCCGTCCCCAAGGGGCTGATCGCCGCACTGGCCGCCCTGCTGGTCTGGATCGGGCTGGTGCTCCTGTTCGACTGGGCCATATGCTATGATCTGAACGGCCTTCTGGCGCTTGGGCCAAGGGTGCAGATCTGGCCCGGGCCTGTGGGGGAAACAGAACCCCTCCTCACGTATTTCTCGAGCTGGGCTTTGATACTGCTCCCGTTTTTCGCCTCCTTCCTGGCGGTGTACTGGCTGGTGCGGGCCCGGACAAGGGATCGCCGGTGGACGGCGGCCTACATCCTGACCCTGGCCGCCATCCTGGTCTCCTTGGAGACAATAGCCCAGATGACCTCCATGGACATCTCCGTATCCGTGGACGCCGCGTTCCGGGTGAACCTGATCAAATACGCCGTCATCACCGCTGTGGGCGCCGTGGGGACGGGGGTGGCGCTGCGATGAAGAACCCGTACCTCACCCGGCTGGAGCGCTGGGCCCGCTGGATGCTCCCCCGTCCCGAGGCGGAGGACGTGATCGCCGACTACCGGGACATCACCGCCGACCCGGAGATGCTGCGGGGCCTGGACAAGCCCCGGAACGTGATCCGGCCCCTGGCCCAGAAAAAGCCGTACTACATCTGGCTGGCGGCCTTCGCCGTCATGACCGCCTGCATTCTGGCGGTGGGCTTCAGCGGCACATTCATCGGCTACCCCTTCTGGCTGCTGCTCTTTGACGCCGGGAGGGGCGGCCCTTCCTATGGGCTCCAAGTGGCCGCCCTGGGGGCAATCACGGCGCTGGTATGGTTCCGGCTGTGCGGGCGGAAGGAGGGGCGGCTGTCCCGCGCCGTCCCTGTCCTGCTGGGGGTGTGCCTGCTCTGCATTTCCGGGGTGCTGCTGTTCTGCTGGGCCTGCTCCCGGGACTTTGAGGTGTTCACCAACGTCTGGGGGACAATGACAACCTGGATCGGCCCCAACAGGGCTCTGCCCATCTCCCGATCCTTTTATCTGTCGCGGATGGCTATGTGCTACGGCAGCGCCGTCCTCGCCCTCATCGGCATCTGCGGTCTGGTCAAAGCCCGGATGGGGGATCGCCGGTGGGCTGCGGTGTATGTGCTGGCCCTGACTGCCATCACAATTTCCCTGTTGGTTGTATATCGGACGGGCTACATGGATGTAACCGATACCAATACCACCGTTGAAGAATTGTCCCGGCAGATGCTGTTCCGGTACTCCGGGATCGCCGCCGTGGGCCTCGTGGTCACGGGGGTGTCCCTATGCTGAAAAAGGACTTGGTGGAGCTGGCCCTCCTCCACCTGCTGTCCCAGGGCGATCAGTACGGCTACGACCTGCTGCGCCGCCTCCACGCCGTATTCCCCGACACCCAGGAGAGCGCCATCTACGCCCTGCTCCGGGGCCTGTGCCGGGACGGCTGCCTGGAGCAGTACCAGGGGGACACCTCGGCGGGCCCCGCCCGGAAGTATTACCGCCTCACCGACGCCGGCCTGGGCCGGTACGGCGGCCTGCTCAAGCAGTGGCGGGCCCTGCGGGACGCGCTGGCGGCACTGGGGGTGGCGTAGCCCCGCCGCCCCCGGGCAGGACGGCAACGCGCCGACGCGAAAGCGCCCGGCGGCCTATCGCAGGCCGCCGGGCGGTGTTTCGTTTCGCGGGGCGGGATTATTGGACGGGGAAATACTTCCCGCACACAAAAACGCTCTCCACCTGCCCCAGGTCGATGGCGTCGGGGAAGTTCCAAATCTTGATCACCCCGTAGCGCTTCTCCGAGTGGCTGGCATAGGTGGCCTGCCCGGAGGGGTTCCACTCCCCCTGCTTCTCCCAGTCCAGCTCTGTGCCGTCCTTCATCCGCACCCGGATGGGGTTGAAGGTCAACTCGTCCGGCGTGCCGTGCTCGAAGGCGGCGGTGAGCCCCAGGGGGGACAGCTCCACCCATTCCGCGTTGACGGCCTTGGCCAGCGCCGAATCCTTCTCCAGTCTGATCTTGTCCGTGGACTCCACCGTCAGCGGGATGGTGAGCTGCACGTCGTTCAGCTTAAACCCGGAGACGTCCTTTATGGTTTCCACCTCGAAATACTCGCCGCTTCCCTGCCCGGGGTGGCCGGGATGGCTTTCATCCGGCACATATTCCCGCTGGGAAGGATCCTGATAGTCATAGATATGCCGGATCCGCAGCGTGGCGTTGGACAGATCCCCAAAGTTCTGCCCCCAGCCGGTGAACACCAGCAGGGCCGTCTCGTCCTCCTCGTTGTAGACCGCGTACCCGGAATCAAAGCTGAACGACCAGTAGACCCCGTCGGCGGCCAGGCCACCCAGCCCCTCGTCCGTCATCACGTTGACCTCGCCATAAGGCTTCATGTCCGCGCTGAGCCGGT
Organism: uncultured Oscillospiraceae bacterium; assembly: GCA_910584285.1. GTDB lineage: Bacteria > Bacillota > Clostridia > Oscillospirales > Oscillospiraceae > Enterenecus. The sequence continues at coordinate 12,244 of CAJTYK010000028.1, read as the reverse complement.
GGCCCTCCAGATCCCGCACCTGCACCCAGGCCCGGATGGTGGAGCCGTCCGACAGGGCGGACAGCACCTTCACCTCAAAGCCGTCCATGGTATACGCCTTGTCCTCCTGCTCCTGGGCGTAGGGGGCAAAGCTCCCCAGCAGCTCCCGCAGGGTGGGGGAGGCGGCGAAGGCCGTCCCCAGCAGCACTGCGCAGGCTACCGCCGCGATAAGCGCCGTCTTTACCGCCCCCAGCCCCGCCTTCTTCGCCCTGGCCGGCAGGCTGTCCAGCACGTCCTGCGTCCGTTCCTCAAATCCATTCGGCACAATGATTTCCTCCTTTTTTGCCATGCTTCTCAGCAGCTCGTCAAACTGTTCCATATTCGCCCTCCTGACTTTGCAGCATTTCCTTCAACTGCGCACGGGCTCTTGCAAGCCTGGATTTCACCGTCCCCGCCGGGACGCCCAGGCACTTGGCGATCTGACCCACCGTCATGTCCTCATAGTAGAACAGCACCACCACCGCCCGCCGCGACCGGGGCAGGGCGGACACCGCCTCCCACAGGCCGTCGTACCGCCGGGGCTGGGGGGCGGCGGGCTCCTGGGGCAGGTCGTCCAGGTAGACCACCCTCCCCCGCTTCCGCCGCTGGGAGCAGGCGCAGTTCACCGCGATTTTCACCAGCCAGGGCCCCGCGGCGTCCTTGTCCCGCAGCCGATCCAGCGACTGCCACGCCTGCAAAACCGCCTGCCCCACCGCGTCCTCCGCGTCGGCGTCGCTGTCCAGCACCGACCGGGCCGCCCGGAACATCCGGCGGCTGTGCTCTGTCACCGCGGCGGCGAATTCCTCCCGCGTCCAATCCATGCGTTGTCTCATCTCCTCGTGGGTGGGCCTGTTGTCCGGACATACTATAGACGCCGGGGGCGCCAAAAAGGTTCCCCCCTTCGCCAAAAAATTTTGTGAACTTCGTTTTTGCAATTTTTTGCTCTCGGACTTGCAAAATTGTCAAACCTGGTGTAGAATACAGTATCGCGTCAAAGCGACACTTTCAATGAGGAAAGGATGTTGACGGTATGTCGATTCAAAATGCGTATCTCCTGTCCGTGCTGGACGACCTGAAGAAAAAGAGCGCCCATGAGCCCGAGTTCCTCCAGGCGGTGGAGGAGGTGCTGGAGTCCCTGGAGCCCGTGGTGGCCGCCGACCCCCGCTACGAGCAGCAGAACATCATCGGCCGCATTGTGGAGCCCGAACGGGTGGTGATGTTCCGGGTGCCCTGGGTGGACGACAGCGGCAAGGTACAGGTGAACCGGGGCTTCCGCGTCCAGTTCAACTCCGCCATCGGCCCTTATAAGGGCGGCCTGCGCTTCCATCCCACCGTCAACCTGTCCGTGATCAAATTCCTGGGCTTTGAGCAGGTGTTCAAAAACTCCCTCACCACCCTGCCCATGGGTGGCGGCAAGGGCGGCTCCGACTTCGACCCCAAGGGCAAGAGCGACGGCGAGGTCATGCGCTTCTGCCAGTCCTTCATGACCGAATTGCAGCGCCACATCGGCCCGGACACCGACGTGCCCGCCGGCGACATCGGCGTGGGGGCCCGGGAGATCGGCTTCCTGTTCGGCCAGTACAAGAAGATCCGGGACGAGTTCACCGGCGTGCTCACCGGCAAGGGCCTGACCTACGGCGGCTCCCTGGCCCGCACCGAGGCCACCGGCTTCGGCCTGTGCTACTTCGCCGACGCCTGCCTGCGGGACAACGGCCAGTCCTTTGAGGGCAAAAAGGTGGTCATCTCCGGCTCCGGCAACGTGGCGATTTACGCCAACCAGAAGGTGAACCAGCTGGGCGGCAAGGTCATCGCCATGTCCGACTCCAACGGCTATATTGTAGACGAGAACGGCATCGACTACAAGATCCTCAAGGAGATCAAGGAGGTCAAGCGGGCCCGGATCAAGACCTATCTGGACTACGTCCCCTCCGCCAAGTACGTGGAGGGCTGCTCGGGGATCTGGACGGTGCCCTGCGACATCGCCCTGCCCTGCGCCACCCAGAACGAGATTAACGGGGAGAGCGCCAAGGCGCTCATCGCCAACGGCTGCAAGGGCGTGTTTGAGGGGGCCAATATGCCCTCCACCCCCGAGGCCATCGCTGCCTATCAGGAGGCGGGCATCTTCTTCGGCCCCGCCAAGGCCGCCAACGCCGGCGGCGTGGCCACCTCCGGCCTGGAGATGAGCCAGAACAGCGAGCGGCTGAGCTGGACGTTCGAGGAGGTGGATGCTAAGCTGAAGGGCATCATGGAGGGCATCTACGCCGCCTGCGCCGCCGCCGCCGAGCAGTTCGGCATGAAGGGGAACCTCCAGGCGGGGGCCAATATCGCCGGGTTCCTGAAGGTGGCGGACGCCATGCTGTGGCAGGGGATCTGCTAAGACAGGTTCCGCGTTCTGCTAACAATTAAAGCGCAAAAGGCCCCGCAGTCTGTGACTGCGGGGCCTTTTATGCGTGTTCTTCCTGCTGTTCGAGGTATTCTTCCACAATCTTGTGAATCAGGTTTGCCACAGGGCGGTGCTCTTTCTGTGCTTGGGCCTCCAGACGAGATTTAAGCTCATAGGTTACGCGGAAAGTAATTTTTGTTTCTGTCTTTGCCATTTATATCACCTCTATGACAGTCATTGTACTCTATTGACTGTCAAAACGCTCGGAAGTCATTGACAGACATAGACTGCCCATGATATAGTGAATTAAAAGAGGTGATACTTATGACAGGCTGGCAAGCCCTGCCCGAAGAACGCTGCGGCAGCTGCAAATACTTTCGCAAGCACTACATTTGTCTGTATCAAGGTCATTATTCCGCCACAAATTACGGCCACTGTGTCCATCCCCGGCTGAAAAAACGGCGGGCGGAGGAGCACTGCCCCCACTGGTGCCCCAAACAGGAGGAAGCCCCCCGCGATTCCTGATCGCGGAGGGCTTCCTGATCCTTTTATAAATCCGCCAAGGTGAGGGAAAACTCAAACCGTTCCACCCCGTCCTCCCCCGACCCCCGGGCCAGCAGCTCGTCCCCCCGGACGGCGGTGTCCACCCAGATGGTCTCCCCCGCCCGGCACTCGTTCACGTACCCGATTTGCAGGGAGCGGACGAACTTCCCCCGGCCCAGTTCCTCCAGGTGGAGGCTGTCGCAGGCGAAGTCGGCGTAGTGGATGTTGTTCACATGGCCGTTGATGTCGGTGTCGGAGTACCGCAGATCCCGGCGCGTCCGGTTGTCAAACTCCTCCGGCATGGGGATGCGGTGCAGCTTCACGCTCTTGCACAGCTCGCCGCCGTCGGTGCCCTGGAATTCGGTCAGCTCCTTGATGCGGAACAGCTTCCGGCTGTCCGCGTCCACCATCACCCAGATGGTGGTGCCCTGGCCGATGGGCTTGCCGTCCCGGAACAGGTCGAAATCCCGGTAGGTGGATGCGCCGGAGCCTCCCCGGTGCCAGGTCTTTACGTCCACCAGGTCGTTCCACCGCAGGGGGGCGTCCAGCTCCACCCAGCTCCGGGTGACCATCCAGAGGCAGTTATATTTGGCCCGGATCTCCGGGCCGGACGCCCCCAGGGCCAGCGCGGCCCGGGTGGCGGCCTCCTGCAAAATGCCCAGCACCGCCGACGGGCGGCACTGGTTGAACAAGTCCACGTCCCGGGAGTCCACCCGGAATTGTCCTTCGTAAAAGGTGCCCATGGCTCTATTCCTTCCTTCCAGGGATGGTGATGGTATACCGGGCGCACAGCGCGTCCAGATCGTCGGCGGTGGCGGCGGGCAGTCGCAGGGCCGCACCGCAGGCGGCGCACACCACGTCCACCGCGGCGTACCCCACCTTCACGCCGTAGTCCGTGGAGCCGCACCCGCAGGACACGCCGCCCCGCTGGGCGATGTCCCGCAGCTCGGAGAGCACCTCGGCCATCACCCCGTCGTTGAGAAACGCGCCCCGCCGCTCCCCCTCATCGTCCGCCCGGAGCTTGTCCACCGCCTGCTCCAGCTGCTCCATGGCCCGGAACACCGGCCCCTCCTCTCCGATGTAGCAGCAGCCCAGCCCGGACTTGGGGCAGGACAGAGCCAGCAGCTTCTGGGTCAGCATTCCGTCGTTGGAGCAGACCGCGGTGTGATCCCGGGCGCACAGCAGGCAGGGCACCGTGATCTCGCACCGATCCCCCAACTGGGTGAAGTGCAGCTCCGACTTGCCGCAGGGGCAGGGCAGCGCGCTGTCCCCGGCGCACAGTTGAAAAGCGGTGCGGGAGGCGATCACCGCCTGTCCGCACACGGGGCAGATGTATCCGATGGAGCGGGTTTGATCCGGCATGGCGGGTTCCTCCTCCCAAAATTCAAAGGAGATTATACCACCATTTTACCCGGTTTTCCAGATACAAAGTCCCCGGAGTGTCATAGTTTTCCCATGTATGAAGCTGCGCGTTCCGGGCACACTAAGGGCAAACCACGCCAAAGGAGTCACATCCATGGAAAATCAAAAGCTGGGGCGGCAGACCTTCCAGCCCAGTTCGCCCCCCGTGATCATCGGCTTCGGCTCCGCCGCCGGCAACAAGGAGAGCCAGGGCCCCCTGGGCCGGCACTTTGACCACACCTGCAAGGACGACACGTTCGGTTGCAAGACTTGGGAGCAGGCGGAGTCCGCCATGCAGGGGCTGGCGCTGGACGCGGCGCTGAAGCGGGCGGGGCTGCACACACCGGATCTGGATCTCCTGCTGGCGGGGGATCTGCTCAACCAGTGCATCGGCTCAGGCTACGCCGCCCGGGCCGCCGACGTGCCCTTCTTCGGGCTGTACGGGGCCTGCTCCACCATGGGGGAGAGCCTGGCCCTGGCCGCCCTGCTGCTCAGCGGCGGATACGGGACTTATGCCGCCGCCGTCACCTCCTCCCACTTCTGCTCCGCGGAGCGGCAGTACCGCACCCCGCTGGAGTACGGCTCCCAGCGCACCCCCACCGCCCAGTGGACGGCCACCGCCGCCGGGGCGGTGGTAGTCACCCGGGAGATGCGGCCCGGCCCCCGGATCCCCCGGGTGACCATTGGCCGGGTAAAGGACAAGGGCATCAAGGACGCCAACAACATGGGGGCTGCTATGGCCCCCGCCGCCTATGAGACGCTGAAGGCCCACTTTGAGGACACCGGCCTCACTCCGGACTACTACGATCTGATCCTCACCGGGGATCTGGGTAAGCTGGGCCACGAGATCGTCACCGACCTCTTTGACCGGGACGGGGTGAAGCTGGCCAACTACAACGACTGCGGCCTGATCCTGTTCGACCGGGAGGAGCAGGATGTCCATGCCGGGGCGTCGGGGTGTGGCTGCTCGGCGTCGGTGCTGTGCGGCTACGTGCTGCCGGGTCTGCTGGCGGGGCGATGGCGGCGGATCCTGTTCTGCCCCACTGGGGCGCTCCACTCCCCCACCGCCACCATGCAGGGGGAGTCCATCCCCGGCGTGTGCCACGCTCTGGCGCTGGAAGGGGGGAAATGACATGGAATACCTGAAGGCGTTTCTGGTGGGCGGCCTGTTCTGCATCATCGGCCAGATCCTCATTGACAAGACCAAGCTCACCCCCGCCCGGATTCTGGTGGCCTACGTGGTGTCCGGGGTGGTTTTGGGGGCCATCGGGGTCTACAAGCCCCTGGCGGAGTGGGCCGGGGCGGGGGCCACGGTGCCCCTGACGGGCTTCGGCTACCTGCTGGCCAAGGGGGTCAAGGAGGCGGTGGCGGAGAAGGGCCTGCTGGGTGCCCTCACCGGGGGCGTGACCTCCGCCGCCGGCGGCATCACCGCCGCCATCTTCCTGGGGGTGGTGGTGGCCCTGATCTTCAAGCCCAAGCCCAAGGGTTAGTTCCTTTTTCTCGAGAGAAAAAGGAACCGAAAAAGAGCTTGAAGGCGCTGACGGACGCGGGCGCAAACCGCAGCCTGCTGCGACGGCAACGAAACATGGATAAAATTTTTACAGTTTTTTGGGCTGTGTCATTGACAAGGCGCAGCTGTGTGCTATAATAAAAGCGTCAACTAAATAACCCCTTATCAAGAGTGGCGGAGGGACCGGCCCGATGAAGCCACGGCAACCTGCTTTGCAAGGTGCCAAGTCCGGCGGAAACGCGAGATGAGGAAAGCACTGGAACTTCCAGCCCCCGCCGTTTCCCGGCGGGGGCTTTTTTCAGCCTCATTTCCCCTCAAAAACAGAAAGGAGAAACAAATCATGGCAAAACGTCTATTTACCTCTGAGTCCGTCACCGAGGGCCACCCCGACAAGGTGTGCGATCAGATCTCCGACGCCATCCTGGACGCCATTATCGAGAAGGATCCCAGCGCCCGGGTGGCCTGCGAGACCACGGTGTCCACCGGCCTGGTGCACATCATGGGGGAGATCACCACCTCCTGCTATGTGGACATCCCCCAAATCGCCCGGCAGGTGGTCAAGGACATCGGCTATGTGGACGGTCAGGGTGGCTTTGACGGCGACTCCTGCGCCGTCATCACCAACATCGACGAGCAGTCCCCCGACATCGCTTTAGGCGTGGACAAGGCCCTGGAGGCCAAGGAGGGCCAGCTGGACGACGGCCTGGACAACGGCGCCGGGGATCAGGGCATGATGTTCGGCTACGCCTGCACCGAGACGGAGGAGCTGATGCCCCTGGCCATCTCCCTGTCCCACAAGCTGGCCCTGCGGCTGGCCCAGGTGCGCAAGGAGGGCCTGGTGGACTACCTGCGGCCCGACGGCAAGAGCCAGGTCACCGTGGAATACGGCGACGACGGCAAGCCCGTCCGGGTGGACACGGTGGTGCTGTCCACCCAGCACGCCGCTGAGGCGTCCCTGGATCAGATCCGGGCGGATATGATCGAGCTGGTGGTGAAGCCCACCATCCCCACCGACCTGCTGGACGAGCACACCCGCATCCTGGTAAACCCCACCGGCCGCTTCGTGGTGGGCGGGCCCCAGGGAGACTCTGGCCTCACCGGGCGGAAGATCATCGTGGATACATACGGCGGCAGCGCCCCCCACGGCGGCGGCGCCTTCTCCGGCAAGGATCCCACTAAGGTGGACCGTTCCGCCGCCTACGCTGCCCGCTGGACGGCCAAGAACGTGGTGGCTGCGGGGCTGGCGGACAAGTGTCAGGTGCAGCTGGCCTACGCCATCGGGGTGGCCCGGCCCGTGTCCGTCCGGGTGGACACCTTCGGCACCGGCAAGGTGTCCGACGAGGCGCTGGAGGCCGCGGTGGACAAGGTGTTCGACCTGCGCCCCACCGCCATCATCAATCGGCTGAATCTACGCCGGCCCATCTACCGGCAGATCGCCGCCTACGGCCACTTCGGCCGCCCGGATCTGGATCTGCCTTGGGAGAAGCTGGACATGGTGGACGCCATCAAGGCCGCCCTGTAACATTATCAAACACGGTAAACCCGCCGCCGGTCAAACCACCGGCGGCGGGTTTCTTCACGCCAGCCCCAGCAAGCGGGCCGCCGTGCTCACCAGCAGGCACAGCCCTAGCCCCAGGGCGGTGGGGATTAGCACGGACAACGCCGTCCATTTCACGCTGCCCGTCTCCTTGTAGATGGTCAGGCAGGTGGTGGAACAGGGCCAGTGGAACAGGGAGAACAGCATGGTGCATACCGCCGTCAGCCACGTCCAGCCGTGCTCACCCAGCAACGCCCCCAGCGCCGTCAAATCGTCGAACTCCACCAGGCTGCCCGTGGCCAGATAGGCCATGAGCATCACCGGCAGCACAATCTCATTGGCGGGCCAGCCCAACAGGAAGGCCATCAGGATCACCCCGTCCAGCCCGAACAGCCGGGCGAAGGGATCCAGAAACCCGGTGCAGTGGGCCAGCAGGGAGGCATCCCCCACGGTGACGTTGGCCATCAGCCAGATGAACGCTCCCGCCGGAGCCGCCACCGACACCGCCCGCCCCAGCACGAACAGGGTGCGGTCCAGCATGGAGCGGACGATGACCTGCCCCACCCGGGGCTTCCGGAAGGGGGGCAGCTCCAGGGCAAAGGAGGAGGGCACCCCCTTGAGCACCGTGGCGGACAACAGTCGGGAGCAGCCCAGCGTCCCCGCCACCCCCAGCACCAACGTGCCCAGTAGCAGCGCCGCCCCTTCCAGAGAGGCCAGCAGTCCAGCCCGCCCGCCCACAAAGAAGATGGTGATCAGGGCAATCAGCGTGGGAAACTTCCCGTTGCAGGGCACCAGGGAGGAGGTGAGTATGGCGATGAGCCGCTCCCGGGGGCTGTCGATGATCCGGCAGCCGGTGACGCCGCAGGCATTACAGCCCAGGGACATACATATAGTCTATATGATTTTGTGCTTAGATCACTTGGCTAAGACCATGGCCGTATCATCAAACAGGTTGAGCCTCGCTTTAACGTATATGCCTGTGTATAAAAAGAGAGCCTGGGGGTAAATCTCCCCGGCCCTGCTCATTCTGCTTAAAATCCCAAGCGCCTGGGATTTTAAGCAGTCCAGCTTGCTACCGTGAGAATTTTGACCACCTGTGGAATCTTGACGATGTTGCCAAGTTCCTCAAGGGCGAGTATGAAACTCGTGGGTTGGTTTGGTAAAGGGTTGACTAACTTTCAAGAACCGTGAAAAGGAAACGCGCGCGTGGCCTCCGGTTTCCTTGGGTAGCACCGGAGGCCACATTTTATTTTTTCTCCAACCTTTTAACTTTCCTTCCTGTGGGATAGGGGAAGGGTGCAAATTACAAACCTCTCCTGATGGTGTCTTGCCCCCACAAAGCGAAGAAAGTGGGACGCCGGAGAATATCCGCACCCCCTGCGTCTCGTTATTCCCTTAATTTCAAGGCTTTTTCATTGGCAAAATTAAAAAGTCCTCAACCGATTGTATCATCGACTGAGGACTTTCGTGGCTCAATGTGGCAAAATCGCTTTCGGGGAAAGCGTTGCGGCGCAACGGCTTTCCAACGTTTGAAACGAAATTGCAGGCAATTCACCAGCAGGAGCCCATGATCCTCTGGATCACTCCGCAGGCAATTTTTGTGCCGGAATTTCCAGACGGCTGGGAGGTAAAGTCGTCGGGACGGTCATGGATAATGACTGTCCTGCCGATCACCTCGTCGATGGAAAAACGATTGGTCAGAAACAGGGAGAGGGCAAGCCCGTTGTTCCCGAACAGCGGCGGCAGATCCCCGGCGTGATGTGGATGTCCACAGCCGTTGGGATTGTAATGTGACATGGCGCCTGCAAACGGATCGTCCATATTGCCGCTACAATCGGTGCCCTCATGGATATGAAACCCAAAGACCCGCTCTTGACAGGAAGTGTCCGATTGAGGCAGACCGCTGACCTGGGCGAAAACGATTACTCCCTCGTTGGCTTGATATAGCCGCACGGTACCCGATATGCCGGGATAATCTTTACTGCCCTCGATGCTGGCTGCTGCCTGGGGCCTGCCGCGCAGAATTGATCGTAAATCAACCATAGAACGGTTGCAGGATGATGACCTGTTCATAAAAAGTACCTCTCAAAATCAATACTCTGTACAGCATCCTATGCGGGCGACGGGCGCAGGGTTCAGCCACAACCCATCTCTCCGCTAAAGCCTGACTTATCTGTTTATGTTCTCTAAAAAAGTTTTACATCTGTAAAACTGCCGCATGGGGTCAGACCTCCTGTTCTTCTGAAATTTGGGTGAAAACCTTGACTTCAGAAGCCGGAGGGCCCCAGCAGTGAGGCAAAAAAACTCGGCACCATTTGACGCTGCCCAACCAACATAAAAGAACAGGTCGGATGATGTTGAACAGTGTCGAATTTAGAAAGGCCGCAAACACCTGATGTGCCTGCGGCCTTTTTTCTGAAAATCCTGTTAAGTTGTCGGGTATAGCGGCGTCAAAAAATCCCGCTGACGGCGGTACCGCCAATAAGTTTACGCTGACCGCAGATAAATTTAAATAGAGCGGCAACACATATGGTGTGTTGGGCAAGCGGTGGAGGCGGGGGATTCTCTATCTCTCCGCACTCAATCGAAGCAAGATGCATGTTGCCCCGACCCGTGGCCTTACGGCTGGATCGCGCCACCGATCCAACTCAATGACAGGGTGCATCATGTAATACGGTAGACTATGAACAAGGAAATTGATTTGGAAACAATGATTTTACGTTCACCGCACACTATGGGAATTGGCAAAAAGCTGTTACCGACCCAGTAGCCAATCCAGATCCAATTCCAGCGCCGCCAGCTCCACGTCCGGCTTTACCCGTTCGCCGTGGAAGTCGCTGCCGCCGGTCTGATGGAGCCGGTGCTTCTCCGCCAGATGGAGGTAGAATTTCTGCTGCTCCGGTGTGTATTTGGGGTAAAAGCATTCGATAGCGTCCAGGCCCCAGTCTCTGAGCTGCCCCACCAGAATGTCCAGCTCCCCGTCCGGCAGCCCCATCTGATAGGGATGGGCCAGGGACACTTTCCCACCCGCGGCCTTGATTGCCGCCACACAGGTTTTCGCGTCCGCCTTAAACCGCTTTACCCGCCGCCGGAACTCCTCCGTGTCCAGGTAGCGGTCGAAGGCCTCCCGGTTACTGCTCACGTACCCCCGCCACACCAGCGCCTGGGCGAAATGGGGTCGGGCGATCACCTCGCCGCCGGCGATCTCCTCCACCTCGGCGAGGTCGATGTCCACGCCCTTTTCCCGGAGAAAGTCCACAATTTTGTATTTTCGCTCGTCCCGGCCCGCCCGGAACCGCTCGCACAGGCGGGCCAGCTCCGTGTCCCCGTCCCGGAAGCCGTAGCCCAGGATGTGGCAGTTGGGGTAGTCTTTGGCGCTCAGCTCCACCCCACGGATCACCGTCAGGTCCAGCTCACTCCCGGCCCGCTGGGCCTCCGTCACCCCGGCGATAGTGTCATGATCCGTCACTGCCAGCACAGACAAGCCCCGGGCTTTCGCCAGCCCCACCAACTCCGTGGGCGTATACTGCCCGTCGGAGGCGGTGGTGTGGGTGTGGAGATCGCACAGCATAGTCATTCCCCCAGCGCGGCCATAAACGCCGCTTTATTCTCCTGAGGCGTGGTGGTGGGCCGGCCCAGGTCGTCCCGGGCTCCCAGGGCGCACTTCACCTCAAGAAAGGTGAGACAGCTGGCCGCCTTCGCCGCCGCCAGCGCCTGCTCCAAAGCCTTTGGATTGTCAGCGGACAGCGCTTTCAGATAGCCGCAGGCCCGGGCGATGGCGCACAAATCCACTCTGCCCGCCGCCGTGGGCAGGCCGCCCACGGACTCGTGGGCCTCGTTGTTCAGCACAATATGGATGAGATTAGCAGGCCTGCTCGTCCCGATCACCGCCATGGCCCCCAGGTGCATCAGCGCCGCCCCGTCCCCGTCCAGGCACCACACCCGCCGGTTCTTCTTTTGCAGGGCGATGCCCAGCGCGATGGACGAGCTGTGCCCCATGGAGCCCACGGTGAGAAAATCATGGCCGTGGCCCTGGCTCTGGGCGGCGCGGTACTCGAATACCTCCCGGCTGGCCTTGCCGGTGGTGGACACCACCGGATCCTCCCCGGAGGCGCTGAGGATGTGCCCGATGGCCTCCTCCCGGGACATGGAGTGGTCGTTACGGTATGCGGTTTTCCCGCTGTACTCCAGCGCCCCCTTGCGGATCACAAAGGCCGCCTGCTTCCCCTGAGCGAACAGGGCGCGGTACTCCGCCAGCTTGGCCTCCACCTGCTCCGAGGTGGTGGTTTTATCGATCACAAAGGCCGGGATATCCAGATTTTCCAGCAGGCTGAGGGTGATCTCCCCCTGGAAGATGTGCTGGGGCTCGTCGTGCACCCCCGGTTCCCCACGCCAGCCCACAATGAACAGGCAGGGAATGCCGTACACCTTCTCATTCAGCAGGGACGCCACCGGGTTCACGATATTGCCCAGGCCGCTGTTCTGGAGGTACACCACCGGCACCTTCCCCGTGGTCAGGTGGTACCCCGCCGCCAGCGCCGCGGCGTTGCCCTCGTTGGCCGCGATGATGTGGTGGGCTGGCTCTAAGCCAAACCTGTCCATCAGGTAATTGCACAGCGCTTTCAGTTGGGAATCCGGCACCCCAGTATAAAAATCTGCACCCAGCAGGTTTACAAAATCCTCGATTTTCACGGGCAGCCCCTCCGTTTGTTTTACAGCTCGTCAATCAAAGTGATGATCTCCTTGATGGGCATCAAGCGGTCGTCGATGAGCGCGCCACCCATGGCCTCCAGCTTCTGCTTTACCTGGGCGCGGATGGCTGATTCCGGCCCCGTGCGCCAGTTGTCGCCGT
>CAJTYK010000027.1 GCA_910584285.1 uncultured Oscillospiraceae bacterium | reverse complement strand
AAGATCGTCTATTCTGCTTTCTGTTCATAGATTGTTTACTCATTCAATTACCGTGGCGGTGGGGGAAATACCTCTTGACAAGGGCCCCGCCCCCACGGTATAATACCCTTCAAGTAAAAGGCGTGGATGGGAAGAAGACGCGGCCCCCCCCCCCTCAGAGAGCCGGCGGCTGGTGCGAGCCGGCGAGGGAAGCCGCGTGGATACTGGCCCCGGAGCCGCCAATCTGAACCCACGAGTAGGATTGGACGGGTGATCCCGTTACAGATCGTGGCCTTGCTGGAGGCCAGGAGCGCGCATCGGGCGACCGTGCGCGGAAGTAGGGTGGTACCGCGTGATAGGCTGCTATTACGCCCCTGACAAACCGTCGGGGGCGTTTTGTGATCCCCCGCATATCCAAAAGGAGGAAAACCCCATGAACCTGAAGCCCGGATATCAGAAGTACATCCCCTTCACCCCCCAGCCCATTGAGGGCCGCACCTGGCCGGACAAGACCATCACCCAGGCCCCGGTGTGGTGCTCGGTGGATCTGCGGGACGGCAACCAGGCCCTCATCGACCCCATGAATTTGGAGGAAAAGCTGGAATATTTCCACACCCTGGTGGACATCGGCGTGAAGGAGATCGAGATCGGCTTCCCCTCCGCCTCCGAGACGGAGTACGAGATCTGCCGGGAACTCATCGAGGGGGGCCATATCCCCGACGACGTGACCATCCAGGTGCTGGTGCAGGCCCGGGAGCACCTGATCCGCAAAACCTTTGAGGCCATCCAGGGTGCGAAAAACGTGATCCTGCACTTCTACAACTCCACCTCCACCCTCCAGCGGAAGGTGGTATTTCACATGGACTGCGCGGGCATTACTAAGATCGCCACCGACGCCGCCGACCTGATCTACGAGATGGCCCAGCCGGTGATTGCCCAGGGGACAAACCTGCGCTTCCAATACTCCCCGGAGTCGTTTATGGGCACCGAGATGGACTACGCCGTGGACATCTGCGGGGCGGTGCTGGATCACCTCCACGCCACAGCGGACAACAAGGTGATTCTCAACCTGCCCACCACGGTGGAGAACTGTATGCCCAACCAGCTGGCGGATATGCTGGAGTACTTTATCCGGAAGCTGCCGGGGCGGGAGCGAGCCATCATCTCCCTCCACCCCCACAACGACCGGGGCACCGGCGTGGCCACCACCGAGCTGGGCCTGCTGGCGGGGGCCGAGCGGGTGGAGGCCACCCTGTTCGGCAACGGCGAGCGCACCGGCAACGTGGACATGGTGACGCTGGCCATGAATCTGTATACGCAGGGCGTTGACCCCAAGCTGGACTTCCATGACATCAACAAGGTGCGGGAGATGTACGAGCGGTGCACCAAGATGAAGGTGGGGGAGCGGCAGCCTTACGCCGGCGAGCTGGTGTTCACCGCCTTCTCCGGCAGCCACCAGGACGCCATCAACAAGGGCATCCACTATATGAACGAGAGCGGCACCGATCTGTGGGAGGTGCCCTACCTGCCCATCGACCCTGCCGACGTGGGGCGGCAGTATGAGCCCATCATCCGCATCAATTCCCAGTCGGGGAAGGGCGGGGCGGCGTTTGTGATGATGCAGAGCTTTGGCTATGATTTGCCCAAGGCCATGCACGCCGAGTTCGGCGCCGTCGTCCAGAAGGAGTCCGACCGGGTGGGCAAGGAGCTGAAGCCGGAGCAGATCTTTGAGCTGTTTGACCAGGAATACCTGTCCGTCCCCAAGACCTACCAGCTGGAGCGCCACTCCTTCCGGGAGGACGCCCGCCATGGAGACGCCAGCCGGGTGGCTTTTGTGGGCCAGGTGGGCTACAAGGGCCACACCATGGAGGCCTACGGCCAGGGCAACGGCCCCATCGACGCCTTCTTTAACGCCCTCCACGACCTCCCGGAGGGGCACATCGAGGGCTACCAGTTCGTGGACTATAAGGAACACGCCATCTCCTCCGGCTCGGACACTCAGGCGGTGTGCTACATCCACCTGAAGGCCCCGGACGGCCGGGACGTGTTCGGTGTGGGCAAGAGCCACAACATCAACCGGGCGTCCCTGCGGGCCATCCTGTGCGCCATCAACCGTTCCCTGCTGGGCGGATAAATTTTAGAAAGCGATTAGAAAGCGAGGACATTTTCATGAAAAAGGCGGCCTTTATCGGCGTGGGAAATATGGGCGGGGCGCTGGCCCGAGCGGCCTGCCGGGCGGTGGGCCCGGATCAGGTAGTGCTGTTCAACCGCACGCCGGAGAAGGCCCGGGCGCTGGGGTTGGAGCTGGGCTGTGAGGTGGTGGACAGCGCCGCCGACGCGGCCTGGGCGGCGGAGCACCTCTTTCTCGGGGTGAAACCCAACGGGATGCCGCCCCTGCTGGAGGAGCTGGGCTCCCAGCTCCGGGATCGCCACCGGGTGGGGGAGGACAAGGTAGTGGTGTCCATGGCGGCGGGGCTGACCATCAAGGATCTGCGGCCCCACCTGGCGGGGGCGGGGTACTATGTGCCCATTGTGCGCATCATGCCCAACACCTGCGTGGCCGTGGGCAAGGGCATAACCGCCCTGTGCGCCGGAGAGGCGGCGGGGGAGGAGCACGTCCGGGCCGTGGAGGAGCTCCTGTCCGCCTCCGGGACGGTGGAGCGCATCCCCGAGGGGCTGATGGATCCCTTTTCCGCCATTGCCGGGTGCGGCCCCGCCTTTGTCTACCCCTATATTGAGGGGCTGGCGGACGGCGGGGTGATGGCCGGCCTGCCCCGGGACAGGGCGGTGGAGTACGCCGCCCGGATGGTGCTGGGAGCGGCGGCCATGGTGCTGGAGAGCGGCAAGCACCCCGGGCAGCTCAAGGACGAGGTGTGCTCTCCCGGGGGCTCCACCATCGCCGGGGTGGCAGAGCTGGAGCGGCACGGGCTGCGCGCCGCCGCAATCGATGCGGTGCTGGCCTCCTGGCGGAGGAGCGGGTCGCTGGGCAAATAAAAAGAAATTCCCCCTGCCCGCGGGCAGGGGGAATTGTTATTTACTCGTCCCAGTTGTGCCAGACGTTCTGCACGTCGTCGTTGTCCTCCATCATGTCGATGAGCTTCTCCATGTTCTTGACATCGGCCTCATCGGACAGCGTGACATAGTTCTGGGGCACCATCTCCACCCGGGCGGAGGCAAAGGCGTAGCCCTTCTCCTCCATGGCGGCCAGCACCGCGCCGAAGTCGTCCGGGGTGGTGTAGACGGTGAAGCAGTCCTCATCGGCCTCGAAGTCGCCGGCGCCGCAGTCCAGGGCGTCCATCATAGCGGTCTCCTCGTCCAGATCCTCCCGCTCGATGACCAGCACACCCTTTTGATCGAAGGACCAGGACACGCAGCCAGTGGCGCCCAGGTTACCGCCGAACTTGTCGAAGTAGTGGCGCACCTCGGAGGCGGTGCGGTTGCGGTTGTCGGTGAGGGCCTCCACGATCACCGCCACCCCGCCGGGGCCGTACCCCTCGTAGGTGATGGACTCGTAGTCATTGGCGTTGCCAGAGCCTACGGCCTTCTCAATGGTGCGCTTGATGTTGTCGTTGGGCATATTGGCCGCCCGGGCCTTGGCGATGACGGTGGCCAGCCGGGAGTTGTTGGCCGGGTCGCCGGAGCCGCCGGTCTTGACAGCTACGATGATCTCCCGGGCGATCTTGGTGAACGCCGCGGAGCGCTTGGCGTCCGCCGCGCCCTTGGTTTTCTGGATATTATGCCACTTGGAATGACCTGACATGGTGGTATCGTTCCCTTCATTGTGAGGTTGTGAACAGGTTCTGAACCCGGTCGGGCAGAAAATTCACCCAATAATATAGCACACTTCCCGCCGGTTTTCAACCCCTGGAAGCAAAACTGACTCAGCCAAACTGACTCAGCTGCCGTTTTTTAGCCGGCCAGAACCCGGAACCCAGCCCATTTCCCGCTGCGGAACCGCAGCACGTACACCACCGCCCGGAACAGCCAGTCCATCAGCCAGGCAATCCACACGCCATACAGCCCCACACCGAAGCCCCGGCACAGCAGCAGGCACAACCCCACCCGGAAGATCCACATGGACGCGGCGGACACAACTGCGGCAAACCGCACATCCCCCGCCGCCCGCATCCCCTGGGGCAGGGTGAAGGCCAGCACCCAGAAGGCCAGCTTGCCAACACTCACCAAGAGCACCAGATGGAAGGTCAGCTCAGCACTCTCCGGCGACATCCGGGAGATCCGGGTGACCAGTGGGGTGGAAGTCACCACCAAGGCGCTCATCACCAGCATGGCCCCCTCGGACAACAGGCAGAACCGCCTGGTATAGGTGCGGGCCTCGTCCACGCGGCCGGCGCCCATGCACTGGCCTACCACTGTCAGCAGGCCCAGGCCAATGGCCAGGCTGGGCATACTCTGCACCATGTCCAGGGTTTGGGCCATGGCATGGGCGGCGATGGCCGCGGTGGAGAAGGTGGCCACCGTGGACTGCACCATCAGCTTGCCCAGTTGGAACATGGCGTTTTCCACCCCGGTGGGCACCCCCACCCGCAGCACCGTGCCGATGACCGCCCGGTCGGGGCGGATTTTGCGGTAGTCCCGGATGGACACCGTCAGCTTTGGGCTGCGCAGCAGGGCCAGAAGCACCACCGCGCTGAGGACGCGGGAGAACAATGTGGACAGAGCGGCACCCGCCACCCCCTGGTGGAACACAAAGATCAGCACCGCGTTCCCCGCGATGTTGACGGCATTGGCCACCGCCGCCACAGCCATGGGGGGCGCGGAGCGTCCCTCCGCCCGAAACACCGCCGCCGCCGTCTGCTGGGCGGCCAGGAAGGGGTAGGACAGGGCGGTGATGAAGAAATAGTCCAGCGCCTGCTCCATCACGGCGGGCTCCACCGCGCCGAAGATCAGGGCCAGCAGCGCTCGGCGCAGGAGCAGGCACGCTGCCATAGCCACAAGGCTCAGTCCCAGGGATACCAGCAGCACCTGCCGGGCGGCGTTGGCGGCCTTGGGGGCCTCCCCCCGGCCCAGATACTGGGAGCACACGATGACGCCCCCCGCAGCCAGGGCGCTGAGCAGATTGAGCATCAGCACGTTGACGGTGTCCACCAGGGACACCGCGGAGATGGCGCTCTCCCCCACGGTGGTGACCATCATGGTATCCGCGATGCCCATGAGCCCAGAGAGAAGCTGCTCCAGCATCAGGGGAAGCAGCAGGGAAAGGATCTGACGGCGGGTAAACAGCATGGTGCTCAGCCTCCTCCCCGCGAAAAAGTTTCAGCCCCCGCGCCGCCGGATCCGGCGGCGCGGGGGCTATTATACGCCCGCAACCCGGAATTGGCAAGTCCAACCGGCGATTTTCCGGGGTTTTCAAAACTTCTCCCCTGCATTTCACATACAATGACATATTCAATGGGTTTTTTCTTTTGCTTTTTGTGCATCTTGACTTTATGTCCCAGGCACGCTATAATGTAATGTATCATAGCACGTCCAAGGATGTGCGGGATTATTTACACGGTTCCGCCCCGAATCGGCGGAGGTTTGGAGGCACGATATGTCGAAGAAAACAGATCAACTCAGCGACGCCATCGCCCGTTTCAACGGCGGCACCAGCCGGGACGCCTACCGGTTCCTGGGCTGCCACAGGCAGACGGTGGACGGACAGGAGGGCTATGTCTTCCGGGTATGGGCCCCCCATGCCAAAAGCGTGCGGGTGCTGGGCAGCTTCAACGACTGGGACACGGGGGCCCCCGCCATGGAGCGCATTGATGCCGGCATCTGGGAACGGTTTATCCCCGGCGTCCAGACCTACGACGAGTACAAATTCTACATTGAGCGGCCCGACGGCTCCTTCGTGTTCCGGGCTGACCCCTATGCCACCCACTCCGCCACCCGGCCCAACAACGCCAGCAAGGTGTTCGACCTGGACGGCTTCCAATGGACGGACGGGGCCTACCGCCGCAACAGGGCCCGCCGCGAGGTGCTGAAAAGCCCGGTGAACATCTACGAGATGCACCTGGGCTCCTGGCGGCGGCACGAGGACGGGAACTTCCTGTCCTATGTGGACTGCGCCAAGGAACTGGTGCCCTACCTGAAGGAGATGGGCTACACCCACGTGGAGCTGCTCCCCGTCAGCGAGTACCCCTATGACCCCTCCTGGGGCTATCAGGTCACCGGCTACTACGCCCCCACCTCCCGGTACGGCACCCCCCATGATTTCATGCAGTTCGTGGATCTGTGCCACGAGGGGGGCATCGGCGTCATCATCGACTGGGTGGGCGCCCACTTCCCCCGGGACGAGTGTGGCCTGTTCGAGTTCGACGGTGGCTATTGCTACGAGCCCGCCGACCCCCTGCGCCGGGATCACCCCGACTGGGGCACCCGCATCTTTGACTATGGGCGCAACGAGGTGCGCTCCTTCCTGATCTCCAACGTGGTGTACTGGCTGGAGAAGTTCCATGTGGACGGCATCCGGGTGGACGCGGTGGCCTCCATGCTCTACCTGGACTACGGCCGCCAGGGCGGCGAGTGGCGGCCCAATCAGTACGGCAACAACATCAACCTGGACGCGGTGGCCTTCCTCCAGGACATGAACGCCGCCGCCTTTGCCTTCGACCCCCACGCCATCATGGTGGCGGAGGAGTCCACCGCCTACGCCAACGTCACCAAGCCCAAGGAGGACTTCAACGGCCTGGGCTTCAATTTCAAATGGAACATGGGCTGGATGCATGACATGGTGGATTATATGTCCACCGACCCCCTGTTCCGCAAGGGCAAGCACAACAACATCACCTTCTCCCTGACCTACGCCTTCTCGGAGAACTTCGTCCTGCCCCTGTCCCACGACGAGGTGGTGCACGGCAAGTGCTCCCTGATCAACAAGATGCCCGGCGACTACGCGGACAAGTTCCAGGGGCTGCGGGCCTTCTTCGGCTACATGATGACCCACCCGGGCAAGAAGCTGCTGTTCATGGGCGGCGAGTTCGGCCAGTTCATCGAGTGGGACGAGAAAAAGCAGCTGGACTGGTTCCTGCTGGACTACGACAAGCACCACCAACTCCAGACCTACGTGAAGGATCTGAATCACTACTACCTGGAGCACCCCGCCCTGTGGAGCAACGACACCGACTGGCAGGGCTTCCAGTGGATCGCCTGCGACGACAACGCCCAGAGCGTGATCTCCTTCCGCCGCATCGACGAGAAGGGCAAGGAGGTCATCGTGGTGTGCAACTTCTGCCCCGTGGAGCGCACCGGCTATGAGATCGGCGTACCCAAGTCCGGCTCCTATGTCCCCGTGCTGTCCAGCGACGACGCGAAATACGGCGGCGCAGGCACGGTGCTTGTCCCCGTAAAAGCAAAGAAGAAGGAGCAGCATGGCCTGCCCTACTCCGTGTCCCTCACCCTGCCCGCCCTGTCCACGGTGATCTACGAGCGGCACGTGCTCCGGAACGCCAAGGGAGAGGAGCCCGGAGAGAAGGCCGCCCCGGCCCAAAAGACCGCCGATGCCCAGCCCGCGCAGACGGCGCGGGCGGAGCCCGAGGCCCCCAAGCCCCGGAAGAAGCCGGGACGCAAGCCCAAGGCGGAGGCCACGCCCGCCGCCGAGGCCCCCGCCCCGGCCAAGCCCGGCCGCAAGCCCCGGGCAAAGAAGGAGGACGGGGGAGAGGCCAAGCCCAAAACCCGCAAGCCCGCCGCGAAAAAAGCCAAGCCTGAATCCAAGTAATTCTTGAGGGGGAGATCAACTTGTTTGAGCGTAAAAAGGAATGTATTGCCATGCTCCTGGCCGGAGGCCAGGGCAGCCGCCTGTACTGTCTGACCCAGGACACCGCCAAGCCCGCGGTGCCCTTCGGCGGCAAGTACCGCATCATCGACTTTCCGCTGTCCAACTGCGTCAACTCCGGCATCGACACCGTGGGCGTGCTCACCCAGTACCAGCCCCTGGAGCTGAACGACTACATCGGCAACGGACAGCCCTGGGATCTGAACCGAAACTGGGGCGGAGCCCACATCCTGCCGCCCTACACCCAGTCCAAAACCGAGTCCTGGTACAAGGGCACCGCCAACGCCATCTACCAGAACATCCCCTTTGTGGATCGCTACAACCCCGAGTATGTAGTCATCCTGGGGGGCGACCACATCTATAAGATGAACTACAACAAAATGCTCCAGTTCCACAAGGAAAAGGGGGCCGAGTGCACCATCGCCGTCATGCCCGTCAGCATGGACGAGGCCACCCGCATGGGCATCATGAACACCGACGAGAACGGCGCCGTCATCGACTTTGAGGAGAAGCCCAAAAAGCCCAAGAGCAACCTGGCCTCCATGGGCATCTACATTTTCACCTGGGCCACCCTGAAGCAGTACCTCATCGACGACGAGGCCGACCCCAAGTCGGAGAACGACTTCGGCAAGAACATCATTCCCGCCTTCCTGCGGGACGGCCGGCCCATGTTCGCTTATTCCTTCGAGGGCTATTGGAAGGACGTGGGCACCCTGGAGAGCCTGTGGGACGCCAACATGGATCTGCTGGATCCCACGGATCCCATCAATATGCGGGACTCCAGCTTCCGCATCTACGCTCGGAACTACGCCTCCCCCGCCACCCGGATCGATCCCGGCGCCAAGGTGTCCAACTCCTTTGTGGCCGAGGGCTGCATCATCCGGGGCAGCGTGGAGCGCTCTGTCCTCTACACCGGCTGCGAGGTGGAGGAGGGCGCGGTGGTGACCGGCGCGGTAGTCATGCCCAACACCGTGGTGCGCAAGGGCGCCAACATCAGCTACGCCATCGTGGGCGAGGGCTGCGTCATCGAGGAGGGCGTGAAGATCGGCGAGCGGCCGGAGAACTGCCCCAATGAGGACTGGGGCATCACCGTGGTGGGCCATAAGAAGACCCTGCCCGCTGGCTCCGTCATCAAGCCCAAGGAAATTGTTTAAGGGGGTGTCCACCATGAACATGACTGGTATTATTTTCTCCGAGCTGTACTCCGGCGAGCTCGGCACCTTTACGTATGACCGCAATATGGCTGCCATCCCCTTCGGCGGGCGCTACCGCCTGGTGGATTTCGTGCTGTCCAACATGGTCAACTCCGGCATCACCAACGTGGGCGTGCTGGCCACCCAGCACTACCACTCCCTGATGGATCACCTGAACAACGCCCAGCAGTACGACCTGAACCGGAAGAACGGCGGCCTCCAGCTCCTGCCCCCCTTTGCCACCGAGAACGTGGGCGCCAACAATCGGGGCAAGCTGGACGACCTGCGCAACGCGCTGGACTATCTGGAAACCATCACCACCACCCCCTATGTGCTGCTGGCCGACGCCTATGTGGTGTGCAACATCGACTACCGTCCCGCCCTGGAGGCCCACATCGCCAGCGGCTGCGACATCACCATGCTGGCCACCCTGGAGGAGGAACCCTCTGAGGAGAACTACGTCTCCGTCATGCGGGCCGACGCCAGCCACCGGGTGACCTCTTATGCCCTGGACTGCGCCGCCAAGGCCGGTGATTACGCCAGCATGGGCCACATGATCATCTCCCGGGAGCTGCTGATCAACGTCATCCGGGATTACACCTCCCGGGGCATCTATGACTTCCTCCGGGACTTCATCCAGCACGAGTTCAACCGGGGTCGTCTGTCCATCAACCTCTACCAGGTGGACGACGTGGTGCTGCGCATCCGCAACGTGAACGAGTATTTCCACAGCAGCCTGTCCATCATCGACAGCACTGTGGGCACCCCGCTGTTCCGGGGCGACCGTCCCATCTTCACCCGCGTCACCGACGAGGTGCCCTGCTACTACGGCGTGGAGTGCGAGATCAGCGGCTGCGTCATCGCCGACGGCTGCATCATTGAGGGCAAGGCGGAGAACTGCGTGTTCTCCCGGGGCGTGAAGATCGGCAAGGGCGCCACCCTGAAGAACTGCGTGATCATGCAGGGCAGCGTGGTGGGCGAGGGCGCCAGCCTGGAGAACGTGGTGGTGGACAAGTGGGTGACGGTCACCAACGGCGCCCAGCTCAAGGGGCTCGCTTCCAACCCTGTGGTCATTCGTAAAGGAGTAACGGTATGAAAATCTTGCTTGCCTCTCCTGAGGCTGCGCCCTATATCAAGACCGGCGGTCTGGGCGACGTGGCCGCCGCCCTGCCCAAAGCCCTGGCCGAGGCCCCCAATACTGAGGTGGCGGTGTTCCTGCCCTACTACAAGGCCATCAAGGACAACCCGGAGTTTGAACTGGAGTATATCACCAACTTCAACGTCCCCCTGTCCTGGCGCAGCGTGTACGCCGGCCTGTTCCGGGCGGTGAGCAAGCGCAAAAAGCTCCAGTATTACTTCATCGACAATGAATACTACTTCTATCGGGACGGCTGCTATGGCCACTATGACGACGGCGAGCGGTTCGCCTTCTTCTCCAAGGCCATTCTGGAGGCCCTCCAGCATCTGAACTGGTATCCCGACGTGATCCACGCCAACGACTGGCAGACCGCCCTGGTGCCTGTGTTCCTCCGGGCCCACTATATGCACCTGCTGCCCTATCAGCCCATCCGCACCCTGTTCACCATCCACAATATGGAGTATCAGGGCCGGTTCCCCGACTCCTTTGTGGACGAGGTGCTGGGCCTGCCTGAGGACTGGAAGGGCACCATGCACTTCGAGACCTGCACCAATTTGATGAAGGCGGCGATTCTGGTATCCGACCGGGTGAGCACCGTGTCCCGTACCTATGCCTTCGAGATCCAGAACCCCTACTTTGCCCACGGGCTCCATGACGTGCTGCGTCAGCACAGCTACAAGCTCAGCGGCGTGGTGAACGGCATTGACACCGACGTGTTCGACCCCGCCACTGATCCGCTGCTCTACGCCAATTTCGACGCGGACACCCTGGAAAAGAAGGCGGAGAACAAGAAATTCCTTCAGGAGCGGCTGGGTCTGGCCGTCCGGGAGGACGCCCCCATGGTGATCATGATCACCCGGCTGGTGGGACACAAGGGCGTGGATCTGGTTCAGCGGGTGATGGACGATCTCATGTGGGACGACCTGCAGCTGGTGGTCATCGGCACCGGCGAGTGGCAGTACGAGGAGATGTTCCGCTCCTATGCCGGCCGCTTCCCCGCCAAGATGTCGGCCAACATCGTGTTTGACAACACCCTGGCCCATCAGGCCTACGCCGGGGCGGATCTGGTGCTCATGCCCTCCAAGCAGGAGCCCTGCGGCCTGACCCAGCTCATCGGGATGCGGTACGGCACCATTCCCATCGTCCGGGAGACCGGCGGCCTGTTCGACACCGTGCCCGCCTACAACATCGAGACGGGAGAGGGCAACGGCTTCACCTTCAAGAGCTACAACGCCCACGATATGCTGGACGCGGTGCGCCGGGGCGAGGGCCTGTTCCACGACAAGGAGCATTGGGTGCAGCTGCAAAAGAGCGTGATGGCCTACGACAGCTCCTGGAAGCGCTCCGTCCAGGAATATTGGGATATTTACCGCTCCATGATGGAGTAAATGACGAATTTTCCGAATTTACCGACCTATTTTCATCGCTTTCATTGTTAAGGCAAAAATGTGAAAATAGTAGTTCAAAATTGGAGTTGTTTGTGATATAATAAACGGGCGTTTACCTCGCCCTGTGCAGTCACAGCCCGCGGGAGCGGGCTGTGACTGCGCTTTCGGGAAGAATTGGAAAAGTTCGTCAATTCCCGGCCGAGGGCCGGTTAAGAAGGGATCGGATCATCATATGGATCAAAAACAGATTATCAAGCAATTGGACGAAATGCTGCTGGTGCGGTATGGCTGCTCTATGACGACGGCCTCCCCTCAGCAGGTGTACCGCGCCCTGTGCTATGTGGTCAACGGGATGCTGGCCAGCAAGAGCGCCGAGTTCTACCGCAAGAACCAGGGCAAACAGGTATATTATATGTCCATGGAGTTCCTGGTGGGCACCTCCCTGCGCAACAACCTCTACAATCTGGGGCTGGAGGACGTGTTCACCAAGGCGCTGGACAAGTGCGGCCTGGACATCCATGACCTGTATGAGATGGAGCCCGACGCCGGGCTGGGCAACGGCGGCCTGGGCCGTCTGGCCTCCTGCTATATGGACTCCGCCGCCAGCCTGGATCTGCCCATGACGGGCTACTCCATCCGGTATGAGTTCGGCATCTTCAAGCAGAAGATCGTGGACGGCTGGCAGGTGGAATTCCCCGACGACTGGCTGAACATGGGCGACGTTTGGCTGGTGCCCCACGAGAGCGAGGCGGTGGAGGTGCGCTTCGGAGGCAGCGTCCACGGCTGGCAGGACGGCGGGAAATACCGGGTCAAGCACCTGGACTTCCAGTCCGTCATGGCGGTGCCCAACGAGATGTATATCTCCGGCTACGACAGCAAGGCCGTGAACCCCCTGGTGCTGTGGAGCGCCAAGTCCCCCAACAGCTTTGATATGTCCGCCTTCTCCCGGGGCGACTACGCCAAGGCCCTGGAGGGCGACACCATGGCCGAGGTGATCTCCAAGGTGCTCTACCCCGCTGACGATCACACCGAGGGCAAGAAGCTGCGCCTGCGCCAGCAGTACCTGCTGGTGTCCGCTTCGGTGCAGACCATCCTGAAGAAGCATCTGCGGGAGAATCAGAGCCTGGACAACCTGCCGGACAAGGTGTCCATCCACATCAACGACACCCACCCCGCCCTGTGCGTGCCCGAGCTGATGCGTCTGTTGGTGGACGAGCACAACTATCCCTGGGATAAGGCGTGGGACATCACCTGCCGCACCCTGTCCTACACCAACCACACCGTCATGAGCGAGGCGCTGGAGCGCTGGAGCGTGGATCTGTTCCAGCAGCTTCTGCCCCGGGTGTACCAGATCGTGCAGGAGATCGACCGCCGTCTGCGTATCGATCTTCAGGAATTCTACGGCAGCGACATGGGCAAGATTGAGTATATGGCGGTGATCAGCCGCCACGAGATCCGCATGGCCAACCTGTGTCTGGCCTGCTGCCACAAGGTCAACGGCGTGTCCAAGCTTCACTCCGAGATCCTCACCAACTCCATCTTCCGGGACTATTACCAGATGGAGCCCGATCACTTCTGCAACGTCACCAACGGCATCGCCTATCGACGCTGGCTGTGCCAGGCCAACCCGGAGCTCAGCGCCCTGCTCAAGGAGCTCATCGGGGACGGCTTCACCAAGGACAGCACCCAGCTGGAGAAGCTGCTCAAGTATAAGGACGACACCCAGGTGCTCCAGCGACTCCAGGAGATCAAGCTGGACAACAAGAAACGGCTGGCCGACCTGATCCTCAAGCGCAACGGCATCTATGTGGAGCCCGCCTCCCTGTTCGACGTGCAGATCAAGCGACTCCACGAGTACAAGCGGCAGCTGCTCAACGTCCTGCAAATTCTCCATATGTACCTGGAGATCAAGCACAATCCCGGTGCGCCCTTCCAGCCCCGCACCTTCGTGTTCGCCGCCAAGGCGTCGGCAGGCTATATCATGGCCAAGCAGATCATCCAGCTCATCGTGTCCGTATCCAACCTGATCAACCACGACCCGGACGTGCAGGATAAGCTGAAGGTGGTGTTCATGGAGGACTACAACGTCTCCCTGGCCGAGATCATCATCCCCGCCGCCGAGATCTCCGAGCAGATCTCCATCGCCGGCAAGGAGGCCAGCGGCACCGGTAACATGAAGCTGATGATCAACGGCGCGGTGACCCTGGGCACCCTGGATGGCGCCAACGTGGAGATCCACGAGCAGGTGGGGGACGACAACATCGTGCTGTTCGGCCTCAAGACCGAGGAGGTCAACGACCTGTGGCACGCGGGCTACCGCCCCATGGAGTACGTCCACGGCGATCCAGAGCTGAAGGCCGTCATGGATTTGCTGATGGGCGGCATCGGCGGGATGCATTTCGACGACATCGTGCGCTCCCTCACCACCAACCAAAAGGGCCCTGCCGATCCCTATATGTGTCTGGCTGATTTCCACGACTATGTCCGGGCTCAGCGGGACGTGTCCGCCCTCTACTGCGACAAGACCCGGTTCAATAGGATGTCCCTGGTGAACATCGCCAAGGCGGGCTTCTTCTCCGCCGACCGGGCGGTGAAGGAGTATGCAGATAACATCTGGCACCTGAAGTAAGACGGCGCCCGAAGGCAATTTGGGCCCGATTTTGAGGAGGTTTTGCCATGAGACAGGTATGCTTTGGCATCGACATCGGCGGCACCACCGTCAAGCTGGGGCTGGTGAGCCAGGAGGGGGATCTGCTGGAAAAGCGGGAATTCTCCACCCAGCGGGAGCTGTCCGCGGCCTTTGACGACATCGCCGCCAATATGCGCCAGGTGCTGGACAGCTTCCCAGACGCCATGTGCATCGGCGCCGGGGTGGGGGTGCCCGGCCCGGTGCTGAACCAGTCGCTGGTGCGGGGGTGCGTCAACCTGGGCTGGGGGGACGTGGACGTGGCCCGGGAGCTGGGCAGCCGGGCCGGAATGCCCGTCAAGGTGGCCAACGACGCCAACCTGGCCGCCCTGGGCGAGCTGTGGCAGGGGGGTGGCAAGGGCTGCCGCAACCTGGTGCTGTTCACCGTGGGCACCGGCATTGGAGGCGGCGTGATCTGCGACGGACGGATTGTGTCCGGCGCCACCGGCGGCGGCGGGGAGGTGGGCCATCTGCCCATGCCCTTCCACACCGAATGGCAGTGCTCCTGCGGCAAATACGGCTGCCTGGAGGTCACCGCCTCTGCCACTGGCATCATCCGGGCGGCCCGGGAGTTCTCCCCCTTTAAGGAGATGGAGAAGGTCACCGCCAAGGATGTGTACGACGCGGCCGCCGCCGGGGATGAGAACGCCAAGCGAGTCACCGAGGAGGCGGGCGCCGCCCTGGGCACCGCCGCTGCCATCCTGGGCTGCGTGGTCAACCCGGAGGTCATCCTGCTGGGAGGCGGCGTATCTGCCGCCGGCCGGGCGCTGCTGGATCCAGTGGAGGCTGCATTCCAGAAAAATGTGTTCCCGCCCTGCCGGGAGGTGCGCTTCGCCCTGGCCCAGCTGGGGAACAACGCCGGCATTTTTGGCGGCGCGGCCCTGTTTTTTACCCAGTCCGTGTAATTCCTCATACTAATTCTTCATAAAACGGTGAAACCGTTTTATGGGGCCGCGGAACGCGGCCAGACGGCGAAGCCGTCAAGAATGTCGTCGATACTTTTCTTGGCGCGCCGTAGGCGCGGCGGCGCGAATCGCCGCGATAAAAAGGTTTTAACCGTTTTATCAAGAAACCGTATTATCATTCTTTGCTTGCTTTAGGAGGATTTGATCTATGCTGAAACTCGATTTGTCCAATCTGGAGGGCGTGGTTTCCAGGGAGGAGATTGACGCCCTGGCCCCCGAGGTGGAAATCGCCCACGCCAAGCTGTACGACCCCGCCGCCCCCGGCTCCGACTTCACCGGCTGGGTGCGCCTGCCTGAGAACTACGACAAAGAGGAATTTGCCCGCATCCAGAAGGCCGCCGCCAAGATTCGGGAGGACTCCCAGGTGCTGGTGGTGGTGGGCATCGGCGGCTCCTACCTGGGCGCCCGGGCTGCTCTGGAGGTGTTCCCCTCCAACGGCCCCGAGATCTGCTTTGTGGGCTGCTCCCTCAGCCCCAACGAGCTGGACAACGTGATCCGCCGCATTGACGACCGGGACTGGTCTATCAACGTGATCTCCAAGTCCGGCGGCACCACCGAGCCCGCGGTGGCCTTCCGGGTGTTCCGGGAGCTGCTGGTGAAGCAGTACGGCGACAAGGCCAACCAGCGCATTTACGCCACCACCGACAAGGCCCGGGGCGCCCTCAAGACCCTGGCCGACTCCAACGGCTGGGAGACCTTTGTGGTGCCCGACGACGTGGGTGGCCGGTTCTCTGTGCTGTCCGCCGTAGGTCTGCTGCCCATCGCCGTGGGCGGTACGGATATCTCTGAGCTGATGGGTGGCGCCCATGATGCCATGACGGCCTTTGATAAGCGGGATATGTCTAACCCGGTGTGGCAGTACGTGGCCGCCCGGAACCTGCTGTACCGCAAGGGCAAGAAGATCGAGCTGTTCTGCACCTATGAGCCCTCCTATGCCTTTGTGGGCGAGTGGCTTAAGCAGCTGTTCGGCGAGTCGGAGGGCAAGGACGGTAAGGGGATCTTCCCCGCCTCCGCCCAGTTCACCACCGATCTCCACTCTCTGGGCCAGTATATCCAGGACGGGGAGCGCCACCTGTTTGAGACGGTGATCTATGTGGACGACACCGGCTGTGACATCAAGATTCCCTACAGCGACGACAACGGGGACAACTTGAACTATCTGGCGGGCAAGCCCCTGAGCTTTGTCCGGGAGATGGCCTTCCAGGGCACCCTGGCCGCCCATAAGGACGGCGGCGCGCCCGCCATGGTGCTGCGGATGGACAAGATGGGTGTGCGGGCCTTCGGGGAGCTGCTGTACTTCTTTGAGCTGTCTTGCGGGATCAGCGGCCATGTGCTGGGGGTCAATCCCTTTAACCAACCCGGCGTGGAGGCGTACAAGAAGAATATGTTTGCCCTGCTGGGCAAGCCCTGAGACACGGAGAAACGCTTGAAGCAAAGTCCCCGGCTTGGCCGGGGGCTTTGCCGTCCGCCTGGCCGGGGTGGGGAGGCCCGGTTCCGGGCGGATCGGGGAGGCTGATTGGGGCGAAAAAATCCGAAGAAATTTTTACAGAGGGGCAAAAAAAAGGTTGACATTTCTTCGAAAATGAGGTATATTATCACTTGCCCCTGTTGAGGGCGGCAAACATGGCGGCGTAGCTCAGTTGGCTAGAGCACTCGGTTCATACCCGAGTTGTCACCGGTTCGAATCCAGTCGCCGCTACCATCCCGAAGAAGCGGCGATGGCCGCTTCTTCGGGCACCGTTCCTGACTCAGCCCGCCTCGGGCACCACGGCCCGGTGGTCAAGCGGCTAAGACACCGCCCTTTCACGGCGGTAACACGGGTTCGATTCCCGTCCGGGTCACCAATATGGAGGCTTAGCTCAGTTGGTTAGAGCGCTTGCTTCACACGCAAGAGGTCACAGATTCGAGTTCTGTAGTCTCCACCACAAAATCCCTAATTTCGTAAGAAATTAGGGATTTTTCATCACTTTTTGGTTTAAAATCAGTCTGGGTCAAAATCTGAATTGAGGCAAGACCCAGACCGCGACCCAGACGCCGAAAGGACACAACGGAACGGATAGCACAGGGAGGCATTTTATGGGCGGTTACGAGAAGGCGCTGGAACTATGGCGGCGCAAAAATATTACCACAGATGCTGAGCTGGCTGAGACGCTGAACGCCTTTGGTATTGCCTTTGCGTACCATTCCGGGAAAATTGAGAATGACAATGTCACCTACAACGATACCAGGGAGATTTTCGAGCATGATGGCGTTACTGCCTATACCGGGGACCTGCGGACTCTGTTCGAGATCCGCAACGCCAAGGAAGCCTATGAACTGTTCCTGAGCGCGTTCCAGGCAAGGCGTCCTTTGGACGAGGCGTTCGTCAGGGAGCTCCAGTTCTGCCTGACCCAAAACACCTATGACACACGGCGCTGGCAGTTGGGGGAACGCCCCGGTGAGTACAAGCGTCACGACTACGTGACGGGCCGCGAGGAGGTTGGAGCCGCTCCTGAGGACGTAGTGGACGAGGTGCGAGAGCTGCTGGAAGAATTGCGGGATGTGACTTCAGAGAATGTGTTGACAGCCGCAGCGTACTTTCATGCCAAGTTTGAGAATATCCACCCTTTCGCGGACGGCAACGGAAGGGTGGGTCGGCTTGCGATGAATTATCTGCTGGTGCTCCACGGGCATCCGCCCGTCATCATCCACGAGGAGGATCGCAAGAAGTACTACGCCGCGCTGGAGGCGTGGGACGCCCAGCAGGAGCTGGCACCACTGCAGGAGTTTCTCAAACGGCAGGCGGAAAAGACGTGGGAGAAACAGATCGCCCGCATGGAGCGGAAGAGCGGGTAGATGTTGGAGAGAGTGTTTTATACTTATTCTACCTTTGTCTTGTTCTATTAGCCCACCAGATGGCGAGGGGGAGGCTCTCCGGCAGATGGTGGGCGGAATGCGATAGAACGGGCAGGAGCAAATGGGAATCTCATCTGCTTCCGCCCGTTTTGTCTGCACTTTTATATGTAAGTTCCTGTTGATTTATTTACATTTCTTGTTTATAATTAATTTGCACAAAAACGTTGACCGTTGTATGAAAAAAGGTAACAAAACAGAATCGGAGCGTGTTTGATGAATTCGTACATTATCAAACTGCCTGCCAAGATTTCAACAGAGCAGGCGCAACCTATTTTCAGCAAACTTGATATTGACTATAGAAAGAGTTTTCTTCAAGAAGTCGATCGAGTCATTTTTGATTTTTCGGCGTGTACTTCTATATCCCCCGCAGGGTTAATATACATCAATATGTGGCGTGACAGCCTTCTTGAGCTTGGAAAGAAAACTTTTTATCGAAAAAGTAATCCCCAAACGGATTCTTTTTTGAAACGAATGAACCTGATACCACGAGCTGATTCCGACGAAGATATTGCTATTACTGAAAAGTTCTTCTATGATATTCACTGTTGTAAAAATATTCATGAGTGCAGCAGAGCACATCGCGATATTGTTTCTAATGTAGTGATTAAAGGTTCTGTTCCAGACGAAACATATTGTGCGATTGATTATATGATAAATGAACTCTGGGATAATGCAGGGGTTCATGGTTATGAATGTTATGATGCGGAAACTTATCCAAAGCCAGTCTATATTTGTGCCCTTGAACATGATAGCTGTTATGAAGTTTGTATTGGAGACCGTGGGCAAGGAATATATAAAAGTTTGCAAAAGAACAATAAGAGATTTCAGGACATAAACAAGAAAGATTCAGTTAAAGCTGCTGTACAAAATGGGATATCTGGGCACCCTAATGGCAGTCCCGGCTTTGGCTTATATTCCGCTGCTGAGTTTATTCGTGGGGGGAATGGGACACTCTATATTTGGAGTTCGGGGTGTTATCTCACAATCTCATCAAAAGACGATCGAATCTATAATGGCACTATAACAAATGGAACTTTGGTTTCATTTGTTATAAAAAAAGATGCGGTCATTCCGTTTGAAGAAACCTTAAATACGCACTCGAAGTGCCATCAAAGTACGAAGGAATATATTGATGAAATGATTGGGGGGCTTTTTGATGAACAGTGAGAAAATCTTAATCATTGATATGCATGAAAAGGGTGTTGACGGAGCTGTTGGGCGTGTGTTGGGAATCCAACTAAAAGACGATGTCATTCAGGAATTCAAATCCAGCACATATGCAAAAATTATCCTTGATTTTTCTAAAGTTGATTTCATCACTTCTGGATTTGCGAAAGAGTTGTTTGGAGGCTTGTATAATGAGTATGCAGACTCACTTATGCGTATAGTTACAGTACGTGTAAGTAAAGAGAATGAGCCGTTGAAAAACACCATTATCAGAGCGTTAGCAACAGTGCTTGAGGAATGTCAATAATAAATTAACTAACCTGTCTCAAAAAGGCTTTGACAATATTGTGCAGAAGTTGCAGTACCTATTTCTTATTGATTTTCAGATTTGTAAAAAGCCAAAGGCAGATCATCATTTGTTCTATTGAATAAAGGGGCGGGCAGAAAATCCTTGCCCGCTCCTGCTTTTTCCGTTTCTGGCTTTCTTACATCGCTTGGTCAATGACGCTGCCGATGGTGTCCGCCGCCTCCCGCTTCATCCGCTGGGTGGCGTGGGTGTAGGTGTCCAGCGTGAACCCCGCGCTGTAGTGGCCCAGGGTGTTGGAGAGAGTCTTCACGTCCACGCCATGCTGCAAAGACAAGGTGGCGAACGTATGCCTTAAATCGTGGAAGCGGATATGCTCTATCCCTGCCGCCGCCAAGATCTTCTCGTGGGTATGCCGGAACGAGTCCGGGTCGTACATTGTCCCCGTCTTGGGCGAGGGGAACATATACGGATTGTCCGAGTGCTTTTCGTGCTCCAGAATGAGCAGGTCCACCGCCTGCTTCGGGATGGGGATCGTGCGGATGGAGTTGCTGGTCTTGGGTTGGCTTACCTTGAGTTCGCCGTTGATGCGGTTCACCTGTTTGGTCACGGAGATGGTCATGTTCTCCACGTCCAGGTCAGTCCAGAGAAGGGCCAGCAGCTCTCCCCGGCGCAGGCCGCTGGTCAGCTCCAGGTAGTAGGCCGGGAGGAGGCCGCGCCTGTTGGCCTCCTGGAGATAGGCACCGATCTGCTCGGGGAGCAGCACCTTCATCTCCTTCTTTTCGATCTTGGGGAGCTTGCAACCCTCCGCCGGATTGTCGGTGATCAGCTTTTCCTTTTTTGCTTGCTCCAGCGCCGAGCGGAGTACCCCGTGGATACCATGGATGAAGCGGTTGCTCAATCCCTTGTCCTTCAGCTCGATGTGTTCGTACCGCTGGACGCGCCCGGAGGTTTTCAGCTTGTTGTAGAACTGCTGGATCTGGATCGTGGTGAGCTTGTCCAGCCGAATGGAGCCGATGCCGGGGACGATGTGTTTCTCGATGTAGTTGTTGTAATAGTACGCCGTCTGCTCCCGGATGGAGGGCTTGGAGTAGGTCTCGAACCACAGCCGTACCCACTCGGCCACCGTGTATTTGCCGCTGCGGACTACATCCACCTTTCCATTTTTCTCAATGGCCTGGGCCAATTTTTCCTTGCACTCCTTCTGGGTTTTCGCCAGCACATTTTTGTAGATAGCTTTGCCCGTCACCGGGTCGCGGCCCGCTGTGTAACGCCCCTCCCAGCGGCCATCGGAACGCTTTCGCAGACTGCCCTCACCGTTCGCTCTTTTCTTTGCCGTAGTCATTCACCTCCGCTTCTGATATCGCCATCGTTGTCATCCATACACTCGGCCATGATCCGAACGCCCAGCCGAAAGCCCAGGATGAAGTTTTCCAGCGCCGTGATGCTGTCGATTTCCTGTTGTGATTCGATGAGTTTTGCCAAGACCGCTTGTCCGGTTTCATCAAGCCGCTCCGCAAGCTGGTTTTCGAAACGGGTTACCCGGTCTGTTGCCCGCTTCAATTCCGAATTGGGCGCCATGTCCTGCGCGTTGGGTGCTATATTGCCGTAGTAGAGATCTTCCAAAGTGTTTCGCATTGTTCTCGCCTCCTGTAGCGACACACCATACCACAGGTTGGCGGGAATATCCATGACCAACGGCGAGAGTTATCAGAACAGACACATATTTTTTGCGGTGTTCCGCTGGGCTTCTCCTTGTATACACTGATGCAGTTTGTAGTCCTGTCACAGCGGCGCACAAGGGGGCCGACACCGCGTTTCACTCGCGCAAGGTGTACAGATGCCACCCGGCCCACAGAATGGGCACAAACCGCTTCACTGGGGCAAACAAGGGGAAACAACTTGGGCGGCACCCCGCGGACGCAGGGCGCCGCCCATTTGTGACTGTAAATGCTTATTCTGGGTAGCGTGTGTACAGCGTATACCCAGGCTGCTCCTCCAGCCACCACTTGAAGTACTGTCCGCCCCAGCGGGCGTGGTTGTTGAGACCGCTCTCGGTGACCTTGACGTACTCGTCCGTTCTGCTGATTACAACTACTACGTGGCCGTTGCCGCTGTTGTCATAGCGGATTAGGTCGCCGGGGCGGATCTGATACCAGCTTGGGTTGTCCACCCTCCGCCACGGGAGGTTGCCAAACGCTGCATCGGAACACAGCGTGGCCCAGCCGGAGCAATGGATGCCCCGGCTGTAGGGACCGCCGCTGGTGGAGCGGTAGGGTGTTGGGAACACCGTCCCGGTGGGATAGGTTTCCCGGAGCTGTGCCAGGGTGGTCTGCACATCTTGCTCCGTAGGTGCAGACGGTACAGCAGGGGTTTCTTCCCTGTAGGGCTGGGCGCTGTCGATGTAGACGCTGTTGGTGGTAGCATCATAGGTCACACCGAAATCCACCGCCCTGCCGATGTCCCGGAGCCGGACATAGTTGCTGCCACCAATGGCGTAGGCAGTGAGGGCCGTTTGCTGCCCGTTGATGTAGAACGTTTGACTGCTGGGTCGGGCGGTGAGGTAGTCCGCCGCTTGGGCGGCAGGGCCGCCCAGGGCAAGGCCAGCGAGGATACCGATGCCCATAAAAACTGTTTCTCTGTTTTTACTCATGTTGTGACACTCCTTTCAGCATAGTTGTGTTTTTTACAAACACAACCATGCCGAAGGATCACCCGGAAGTCAAGAACAATCGGAGGTCAGCACAGAGAAAAACAGCGGTACAAGCGAAGCACTTTGCACAGTGTCCGGTTTGAACGCGAGCATCAACCTCTGGCCGTCTGCGTGTCGATCCAACCGATGAATTTCTCCTTCGGAACTACGATCCTACTGCCGATTTTCAGCGCGGGAAATCCCTCGCTCCGCACCAGTTCGTAGGCCCCTGCTCTGCTGATGCCCAGCACTGCCGCCACCTCCGGCACCGACAGCATCAGCGGAAGTTCATCATAGCTTTTATAGACGGCCTGCTTCATTCAAAGCCTCCGTTGTCATGCTCCCGCAGCGTGTCCTTGAAGCTGATGCCGCCGTTGGTCTTTTTCACTTCTTGGACACACCGCCAGCGAAGATCGTCCAGTTGGCTGTCGTCAATCTCCAGCCCCGCGGCCAGCACGTGCATCATCATGCTGAGCTCCACAGTCAGCTTGAACAGCAGGCGGGAGATGCGGCTCTCACTGCCTTGGATTGTTGCCCGCAGAGCGGATACCAGTGCGGCGGGAAGATACTCCACGGCGCTGTCTGCGGAAATGTATCCGGCGTACATCTGCGCGGCGTTTTCCAAAAACTCACTTCGGCTTTTGCAATTGGCCTGATACATGGCCTTGTCTATTGCCTTTAGCGTGGATGGGTAGAGCCACACCGGAATGCGTTCTTTCTTCTCGTGTTCAACAGCTATGTTTGTATTTTGGGACATTTTTACCTCCTGAATTTTGATAGACCACCCAGAACAGCCACCGCTGAAAGCGGCCAGCCATGGGCATATCTTTGGATTTTAGATGATTTCGACCACCTACCACAGCCAAAAGGCCGAAAACCGACCACCTCCATCGAAGCCCCGACCCGCGTTGCGGGGCGGTGTTTCCCGGCGGGAGGGCGCAAAGCGACCACCCGCCTTTATCCCGCACAAAAATCGAACGCCTGCCCTGCCCAAAAAATCGGGCGAAAAAGTGATGGGTAGACTTGGGGTAATTTTGCCGCCCGACGCGACCCCAATCCCAGGGGCTTCTCCAAGTTCGTCCACAGCGGGCCACACGGGGGCCAACACCGCGTTTCACGGCGCGGGAGGTGTACGGATGCCACCCGGCTATGGGAAGGGCCACACAGGGCTTCAAAACGCGAAACACGGGCTTTCACAATTTGAGCTGCTTTTGGCAAAGAAAAGGGCGGGCTCCTGGCCCTCAATAGCCGCTGGATTTTTCTCATCCTGCTCAACCGATTCAGCCTCTCATGCCGGCACTTGCCCTACGCCGGAGGGTTTTAACCGTTCCCCTTCGTCTTGTTCATAGATCACCCCGCCGCCTCCCGCAGGGGTATGTCCCCAGGAGGCGGGGAGCGGGGGCTGTTCCTGGATGTAGTAGGCGTTGCTGGTCTGCCGGACGCTGCCATTGGGTCGATCCTGGAATCGCCTGACCCGTCGGATGAACCCCTTCTGCTCCAGCGCGGCGATGGCCTCTCGTGCCGCTGTCTCGGAGCAGTGGCAGTTCGCCGCGATAGTTTTCATGGACGGCCAGCACTTCCCCTTCTGCCCTGCGCTGCTTACCAGGAAACTGTACACCGTGAACTGGAGGGCGTCAGGTGGTAACTGAATAGCGCGTTGCTGAGTTTGAAAAACCGCTCTCCTAAAATGCTCATTGTACCTCCTGTGTTTTAATTTTGCTGTTGACTTTTTTCTGAGGGTGCTGTAGACTTGCCTTACGACTTATCGTTTGAACTTTGCTTTGGTTGGTCGACCATCTTGAGTCTAACAGATTACGGATGTTCTGTCAAGTCTAATTTTAATACGCAGAAAAAATTAGTCCATTGGAGGGCATATGACACACGACTACACATTCAGAACCTACATCGCCAACGGGCGGGAATACTACCAGTACAGCGTCGACGCACTGACATGGTTGGAGCGCAGTGAGCTTGAGAGCAATTGTCAACTTACTCTCATCAAAAAAGACTTCCCATTTCCGGAAAACCTTTTGTCGCTACTGTATTTGGACACGGACAAACTGGATTTGCTGGTCAAGCGGATCGACAAGGCCATTCGAGAATTTTTACCGACCAAGGACGAGCGGTATGTGCATGAGGCGTTGGAGGGTTTGGATGAACTGGCCTGCGTCCATATGTACTTTGAAATGGTGCGCCTGGAGTGGCGATGGCGGTTTGCCGAGTTGAAAGAGCGGGGATACGAAAATCGAAGCGAGAGCCTTCCCCGCAAGCGCATCACCCACATCCCCGTCATTGTCGGAGAGGTTCAGCGACAGATCATCGACCTGTTTGACCATGCGCTGAACATGGACGGGGAGAAAAGACCGCTGCCCGAGAGGATCACAAAATATTATCGATGGTTTAAAGAACATCGCCGCTTTGAGGCACCTTCGCATCCGTTTCAATTTGAGCGCCAGTCCCTGAGCTTCGAGGCCGTGGACGACACAGCTTTCACCGATGTGCTCTACCCTGACAGCATCTATGGCTTGATCGACTTCCATCTCCGGGAGTGCGTGAAGCGGGAGACCCGTCTGCGGGTGTGCAAAAACTGCGGCAGATATTTTGCCATCCAAGGCCGCTCCAACGCCGAATACTGTGACCGTGTTTTTGACGAGAAGGGCCGAACCTGCAAGGACGTGGGTGCCATCGCGCTCTGGACGAAAAACAAGAGTAGCGACGAGGCATTTAAGCTCTACCGCAGGGAGTACAAAAAGCGGTTCGCCTGGATCAAGGCGGGGAAGGTTTTGCCGGAGGAGGTCTACGCCTGGGGTGAGAGGGCCAGAGAGAGAAAGGCTGAGTGTGAGGAGGGCAAAATCACGCTGGAAGAATTTGAAACGTGGCTCAGACAGTCGTAGCATAATCCATAAAAAGGGCATGGGCAGTTTTATAACCGCCCATGCCCTTTGAATCACAGATATTGCTATCTGCACTTACCTTATAGCTTTACGAAGATCTCAACTCAACAGCCAGTCCAGCTCCAATTCCAGCGCCGCCAGCTCCACGTCCGGCTTTACCCGTTCGCCGCGGAAGTCGCTGCCGCCGGTCTGATGGAGCCGGTACTTTTCCGCCAGATGGAGGTAGAATTCCTGCTGCTCTGGTGTGTATTTGGGGTAAAAGCATTCGATAGCGTCCAGGCCCCAGCCCTTGAGCTGCCCCACCAGAATGTCCAGCTCCCCGTC
The DNA here is from genome assembly GCA_910584285.1 of uncultured Oscillospiraceae bacterium. Taxonomy (GTDB): domain Bacteria; phylum Bacillota; class Clostridia; order Oscillospirales; family Oscillospiraceae; genus Enterenecus. The sequence continues at coordinate 2,755 of CAJTYK010000027.1, read as the reverse complement.
CGGCAGCCCCGTCTGGTAGGGATGGGCCAGGGACACTTTCCCACCCGCGGCCTTGATTGCCGCCACACAGGTTTTCGCGTCCGCCTTAAACCGCTTTACCCGCCGCCGGAACTCCTCCGTGTCCAGGTAGCGGTCGAAGGCCTCCCGGTTACTGCTCACGTACCCCCGCCACACCAGCGCCTGGGCGAAATGGGGTCGGGCGATCACCTCGCCGCCGGCGATCTCCTCCACCTCGGCGAGGTCGATGTCCACGCCCTTTTCCCGGAGAAAGTCCACAATTTTGTATTTTCGCTCGTCCCGGCCCGCCCGGAACCGCTCGCACAGGCGGGCCAGCTCCGTGTCCCCGTCCCGGAAGCCGTAGCCCAGGATGTGGCAGTTGGGGTAGTCTTTGGCGCTCAGCTCCACCCCACGGATCACCGTCAGGTCCAGCTCACTCCCGGCCCGCTGGGCCTCCGTCACCCCGGCGATAGTGTCATGATCCGTCACTGCCAGCACAGACAAGCCCCGGGCTTTCGCCAGCCCCACCAACTCCGTGGGCGTATACTGCCCGTCGGAGGCGGTGGTGTGGGTGTGGAGATCGCACAGCATAGTCATTCCCCCAGCGCGGCCATAAACGCCGCTTTATTCTCCTGAGGCGTGGTGGTGGGCCGGCCCAGGTCGTCCCGGGCTCCCAGGGCGCACTTCACCTCAAGAAAGGTGAGACAGCTGGCCGCCTTCGCCGCCGCCAGCGCCTGCTCCAAAGCCTTTGGATTGTCAGCGGACAGCGCTTTCAGATAGCCGCAGGCCCGGGCGATGGCGCACAAATCCACTCTGCCCGCCGCCGTGGGCAGGCCGCCCACGGACTCGTGGGCCTCGTTGTTCAGCACAATATGGATGAGATTAGCAGGCCTGCTCGTCCCGATCACCGCCATGGCCCCCAGGTGCATCAGCGCCGCCCCGTCCCCGTCCAGGCACCACACCCGCCGGTTCTTCTTTTGCAGGGCGATGCCCAGCGCGATGGACGAGCTGTGCCCCATGGAGCCCACGGTGAGAAAATCATGGCCGTGGCCCTGGCTCTGGGCGGCGCGGTACTCGAATACCTCCCGGCTGGCCTTGCCGGTGGTGGACACCACCGGATCCTCCCCGGAGGCGCTGAGGATGTGCCCGATGGCCTCCTCCCGGGACATGGAGTGGTCGTTACGGTATGCGGTTTTCCCGCTGTACTCCAGCGCCCCCTTGCGGATCACAAAGGCCGCCTGCTTCCCCTGAGCGAACAGGGCGCGGTACTCCGCCAGCTTGGCCTCCACCTGCTCCGAGGTGGTGGTTTTATCGATCACAAAGGCCGGGATATCCAGATTTTCCAGCAGGCTGAGGGTGATCTCCCCCTGGAAGATGTGCTGGGGCTCGTCGTGCACCCCCGGTTCCCCACGCCAGCCCACAATGAACAGGCAGGGTATCGCGTACACCTTCTCATTCAGCAGGGACGCCGCCGGGTTCACGATGTTTCCCAAGCCGCTGTTCTGTAAGTACACCACCGGCACCTTCCCCGTGGCCAGGTGGTAGCCCGCCGCCAGCGCCGCCGCGTTCCCCTCGTTGGCCGCGATGATGTGGTGGGCGGGGTCGCAGCCGTACTCGTCCATCAGGTAATTGCACAGCGCCTTCAGCTGGCTGTCCGGCACCCCGGTGTAAAAATCAGCGTCCAAAAGCGCCACAAACTCCTCGATTTTCAAAGCAAGTCCTCCGTTTTACAGCTCGTCGATGAGGGTGATGATGTCCTTAATGGGCATCAAGCGGTCGTCCACCTCCTTGGCCCGGTGGCAGCGCAGGATATCCTCCGCCGTCTGCTGCATGGCGGGGAAGGCGCTGCGGGTGAGCTGGTTGGCGTAGATGACAATGTTCACCCCGTGGGCGGCCAGCTCCTCCTCGGTAATGGTGTTAAAGGAGGTGGGCACCACCACGATTGGGGTGCGCTTGTCCACCGCCCGGAAGCGGTCGCAGAACTCCAGGATCTCGGCCGGATCCTTTTTCCGACTGTGGATCATAATACCATCCGCGCCCGCTTTTGTAAAGGCCGCCGCCCGCTCCAGCGCGTCCTCCATCCCCCGCTCCAAAATCAGGCTCTCAATGCGGGCGATGATCATAAAGTCGTCGGTGAGCTGGGCCCGCTTGCCCGCCCGGATCTTTTCGCTGAAGCCCTCGATGCTGTCCTGGGTTTGCTCCACCTCGGTGCCGAACAGGCTGTTCTTCTTCAGCCCCTTTTTGTCCTCAATGATGACGGCGGATACCCCCATGCGCTCCAGGGTGCGCACATTGTACACGAAGTGCTCCGCCAGCCCGCCTGTGTCCCCGTCCAGGATGATGGGCTTGGTGGTGACCTCCATAATGTCGTCGATGGTGCGCAGCCGGGAGGACAGGTCTACCAGCTCGATGTCCGGCTTGCCCTTGGCGGTGCTGTCGCACAGACTGCTCACCCACATGGCGTCGAACTGATCCAGCCGGCCGTCCTGGGCCACCACGGTCTTTTCCGCGATGAGCCCCGTCAGGCCGCTGTGGGCCTCAATGGCCTTCACCACCGGGCACATCCCGATGAGCTGGCGCAGCCGGCGGCGGCGGTATTCCGGCATGGCCAGCTTTTCCCGCAGCTGCCGGTCAATCTTGCGAACCTGCTCGTTGTCGGTGTAGGACACCTCGATGAGCGTCCCGCCCATGGCCTCCAGCCGTTGCTTTACCTGGGCGCGGATGGCTGATTCCGGCCCCGTGCGCCAGTTGTCGCCGT
>CAJTYK010000026.1 GCA_910584285.1 uncultured Oscillospiraceae bacterium | reverse complement strand
CCCTCTTTCCCATTCTATCACAGGGGGATAGGTGCTGTATTATTTGACGCTTACAGATGAACTCCACTTTTCGTGAAGTCCATCTTTCCTTAGAACCTGCATTCACAACCTCAAACGCCGCCTGGACGGGTCTTTTTCCGCCATACTGCGTTGTATTTTCTTGCAATACACAAAGTATTCCTGCGAAAATGCGCCTTGTCTGGCGAAAAAAGCCCTCGCCCAGCCGGCAGCTTCGGCGGTAAATACAAGTTCTTAATCTTAGTGACATTGGCCAGCCGGCAGGCTTTTTCGTTGATCCGTATTCCTATTTGTGATAGAGCTGCTGGTTGCTCTGGTACTTGGGCGTGCTGGTCAGCCGCAGGCCCAGCTTGGCGTAGGTTCCGCTGTCGGCGGCGGTGAGGATGACCGACGAGTGGGCCTCGCAGTCCCGGAGCTGGTCCAGGCTGTCCAGTGCCCGGGCGGCCAGGGGGACGGTGGCGGTGGAGATGGCCAGGGCGATGAGGGCCTCGTCGCTGTGCAGGCGGGGGTTGCGGCTGCCCAGATGGCCCACCTTCAGGGCCTGGATGGGCTCGATGGCCTCCCGGGTGATGACGTGCTCCTTGCGCCCGATGCCCGCCAGCGCCTTCAGGGCGTTGAGCAGGGCGGCGGCGGCGGCCCCCATCAGCTCGGAGGTCTTGCCCACGGCGATCCGGCCGTCGGGGAGCTGGATGGCGGCGGCGGGCTCCCCCGTCTCCGCCTCCTTGTCCTCCGCGGTTTGGATGACGGGGCGCAGATCCGGGCCCGCCTGGGCCTGCTTCATCAACAGTTCCAGCTTGTACACGATCTCGTCGCTGCCCTGGCCCCGGCGGCGGTCGCACTGGGCGGCGTAGTACCGGCGGACGATCTCCTGCTTCGCCGCGGCGCACACCACCTCGTCGTCGGCGATGCAATTGCCCACCATGTTCACCCCCATGTCCGTGGGGGACTTGTAGGGGCTCTCCCCCATGATCTCGCCGAACATGGCCTGGAGCACCGGGAACACCTCCACGTCCCGGTTATAGTTCACCGTGGTTTCCCCGTAGGCCTGGAGGTGGAAGGGGTCGATCATGTTCACGTCGTTGAGATCCGCCGTGGCCGCCTCGTAGGCCAGGTTCACCGGGTGCTTCAGGGGCAGGTTCCAGATGGGGAAGGTCTCGAACTTGGCGTAGCCAGCCCGCACCCCTCGAATATGGTGGTGGTAGAGCTGGGACAGGCAGGTGGCCATCTTCCCCGAGCCGGGGCCGGGGGCGGTGACCACCACCAGGGGCCGATCCGTCTCGATGTAGTCGTTTTTGCCGAAGCCCTCCGGGGAGACGATCCGCCCCACGTCGTGGGGATAGCCGGGTATGGGGTAGTGCAGATAGACCCGCACCCCCAGCTCCTCCAGCCGGCGCTTGAACAGGTCGGCGGCGGTCTGGCCGGCGTACTGGGTGATGGTGACGCTGCCCACGTACAGCCCCTTTTCCCGGAAGGTGTCGATGAGGCGGAGCACATCCTCGTCGTAGGTGATGCCCAGATCCCCCCGCACCTTGTTCTGCTCGATGGCGGCGGCGTTGATGACGATCACCATCTCCACGCTGTCCCGCAGCTCCAGCAGCATCCGGATCTTGCTGTCCGGGGCGAAGCCGGGCAGCACCCGGGCGGCATGGTGATCGTCAAACAGCTTGCCGCCGAACTCCAGGTACAGCTTGCCGCCGAACTGGGCGATCCGTTCCCGTATGCGGGCGGACTGGGTCTCCAGATACTTTTGATTGTCAAAGCCCATCCTGTTGTACATAACCGGCGGGGCCGCGGACGGCCCCTTCCCCCTCTCTCTGATGCGCGCTCCTCCAGATTTTAGCACAACTGGAGGCGTTCGGCAAGGAAAAATCCGAACCGGATTTTCCGCCGCCGGCCAACCAGCGGCAAAAGAACGCAGAATCCGCTATGGATTTCCACCGCTCCTCTGTTGTAAAATCATGACAATAAGATAGGAGGCGTGGGCCATGAAGTATGGACAGTTTGACGTGGAACGGCGGGAATACGTCATCGAGCGGGTGGATGTGCCCGTGTCCTGGACGAACTATCTGGGGGTGGAGGAGCTGGCCGCCGTGGTCAACCACACCGCCGGGGGCTACCTGTTCTACAAGAGCCCAGAGCACCACCGGATCACCCGCTTCCGGCCCAACGGGGTGCCCATGGACAGACCGGGGCCCTACATCTATCTCCGGGACGACGAGACCGGGGAATACTGGTCGGTGTCCTGGCAGCCCTGCGGCGGGGACTTGGCGGACTACCGCTGCCGCCACGGGCTGAGTTATTCGGTGTATGAGTGCACACGGGGCGGGATCAGCGCCGCCCAAACCCTGTTCATCCCCCGGGGGGAAAACGTGGAGCTGTGGGATCTGGCGCTGGAGAACAGGTCGGGGCGGGCCCGCACGCTGAGCGTGTACTCCTACGCCGAGTTCTCCTATCACCAGATCCCCATCGACAACCAGAACTTCCAGATGTCCCTGTACTGCGCCGGGAGCGATTACGAGGACGGGATCATCGACTATGAGCTGTTCTACGAGCACGCTCACCAGTTTATGGCGGCCTCCTTTGCGCCGGACGGCTTCGACTGCCTGCGGGACAGCTTCCTGGGCCCCTACCGCACGGAGTCCAACCCCCTGGCGGTGGAGCGGGGGGCGTGCTTCTCCTCCTGCGAGAAGGGGGGCAACCACTGCGCCGTGCTACAAAAAAAGCTCACCCTGGCGCCCGGGGAGAGAACCCGGTTCACCTGGATGCTGGGCGAGGGGGACCGGGCGGAGGGACGGCGCGTCCGGGAGAAATACCGCGACCCCGCCGCGGTGGACGCCGCCCTGGCGGATCTGGCCCGGTTCTGGGAGGACAAGCTGTCCCGGCTCCAGGTGTCCACGCCCGACCCGGATCTGAACGTGATGCTCAACACCTGGACGCTGTACCAGAGCGAGATCAACGTGATGTTCTCCCGGTTCGCCTCCTTCATCGAGGTGGGCGGGCGCACCGGCTTGGGCTACCGGGACACCGCCCAGGACGCCATGACCATCCCCCACTCCAATCCCGAGGGGTGCAGAAAGCGCATCCTCCAGCTCATGCAAGGGCTGACCTCCTCCGGGTACGGGCTCCATCTCTTTGATCCGGCCTGGTTCGGCCCCCAGCCGGAGAAGCCCGCCTACAAGTCCCCCACTGTCATCCCCACCTCGGACAAGGCGTCCATCGTCCACGGACTGGCCGACGCCTGCGCCGACGACGCGCTGTGGCTGGTGGCGGCGGTGGCGGAGTATGTCCGGGAGACGGGGGAGCTGTCCTTCTTCGATGAGACGGTGGGCTACGCCGACGGCGGGGAGGGGACGGTGTATGAGCACCTGAAGAAGATCCTGGACTTCTCCGCCGCCCAGGTGGGGGAGCACGGCATCTGCAAGGGCCTGCGGGCGGACTGGAACGACTGCCTGAACTTGGGCGGTGGGGAGAGCGCCCTGGTGTCCTTCCTCCACGTGTGGGCCCTGGGGCATTTTGTGGACGCGGCCCGGGCCCTGGGACGGGAGGCGGACGCCGAGCACTACGAGGCCATGCGCAGGGCCGTGGTGGAAACCTGCCAGCGGGAGCTGTGGGACGGGGAGTGGTATCTCCGGGGCATCACCGCCGACGGCCGGAAAATCGGTACCCACACCGACACGGAGGGCCGGGTGCACCTGGAGAGCAACGTGTGGGCGGTGCTGTCCGGCGCGGCGGATCGGGAGCGGGCGGTGAAGGCCATGGACGCGGTGGATCAATCCCTCTACACCGGGTTCGGCCTGCGGCTCAATGCCCCCTGCTACACCAAGCCGGACGACGCCATCGGCTTCATCACCCGGGTCTACCCCGGGGTGAAGGAGAACGGCTCCATCTTCTCCCACTCCAACCCCTGGGCCTGGTGCGCCGAGGCGGCGCTGGGCCGAGGGGACCGGGCCATGAAATTCTACAGGGCCTTGTGTCCCGCCGCGCAAAATGATAAAATAGAAGTACGGCAGAGCGAGCCCTACTCCTACTGCCAGTTTGTCATGGGGCCCGACCACTCCGCCTTCGGCCGGGCACGGCACCCCTTCATGACCGGCTCCGGCGGCTGGAGCTATTTTGCCGCCACCCGGTACATTTTAGGGGTGCGGCCCCAGTTCGGCGGGCTGCTCATCGACCCCTGCGTGCCGGCGGACTGGAAGCAGTTCCGGATCACCCGGGTGTGGCGGGGGGCGGAATACCGCATCACGGTGGAAAACCCGGACGGAGTGGAAAAGGGCGTGGCCTCCGTCACCTGCAACGGGCAGGCGGTGGACGGCTTGATCCCCGTCCGGCCCGAAGGAAGCGTCAATGAGGTCACGGTTGTGATGGGAAGGAGCAGGAGTAAATGAGCATCAGGTTTGGAACCGGCGGCTGGCGGGCCGTCATCGGGGACGGCTTCACCAAGGCCAACGTCCAGCGGCTCACCGCCGCGCTGGCGCAAAAGATGAAGGACGAGGGGACGGCCCGGCGGGGGTTTCTCATCGGCTACGACCGCCGCTTCCTCTCCCGGGAGGCCGCCCACTGGGCCGCCGAGGTGATGGCCGGGGCGGGGGTGCGCTGCCTGGTGGTGGAGCGGGAGGCCCCCACTCCGCTGATCATGTTCGCCGTGAACTATTATGAGCTGTCCTACGGCATGGCGGTGACGGCCAGCCACAACCCAGCGCTGTACAACGGCGTGAAGGTGTTCGTCCAGGGGGGCCGGGACGCCGACGAGACGGTGACCGGCAGCATTGAGACGTACATCGACGCCCTGTCCGAGGGGGAGATCCCGGCCACGCCCTATGAGGAGGGGCTGCGCACGGGGCAGATTGAGATTGTGGATCCCATGAACCCCTATATCGACTCCATCATCCGCTCGGTGAATATGGACGCCATCCGCTCCCGGCGGCTGAAGGTGGTGCTGGACCCCATGTTCGGCGTGTCCAAGACGGCGCTGAGCACCATTCTCATCACCGCCCGGTGCGACGTGGACGTCATACACGAGCGGCGGGACGCCCTGTTCGGCGGCCGCCTGCCCGCCCCCAACAGCAAGACCCTCATCGGCTTGCAGTCCTTCGTGCTGGAGAACGGCTGCGACATCGGCATTGCCACCGACGGCGACGCCGACCGGCTGGGCGTCATCGACGACAAGGGGGAGTTCCTCCACCCCAACAAGATCCTGGTGCTGCTGTATGACTACCTGCTGCGCTACAAGGGCTGGCACGGGGCGGCGGTGCGCAACATCGCCACCACCCACCTGCTGGACGCCATCGCCAGCCAGTTCGGCGAGACCTGCTACGAGGTGCCCGTGGGCTTCAAGCACGTGTCCGGCAAGATGCTGGAGACCGGGGCGGTCATCGGCGGGGAGAGCTCCGGCGGCCTCACCGTCCGGGGCCACATCCAGGGCAAGGACGGCATCTACGCCGCCGCCCTGCTGGTGGAGATGATGGCGGTCACCGGACGGCGGCTGTCGGAGCTGTACGGGGACATCGCCGCCCGGTACGGCGCCTATGAGATGGTGGAGCGGGGCTTCCGCTTCTCCCGGGAGGAGAAAACCCGGATCAACCAGCTGCTGATGGAGGACAAGCTCCTGCCCGACTTCGGGCTGGAGATCGAAAGGGTGAGCTACGCCGACGGCTGCAAGGTCTACTTCCAGGGCGGCGGCTGGGTGCTGGCCCGGTTCTCCGGCACAGAGCCCCTGCTCCGGGTGTTCTGCGAGATGGACGGGCTGGACCGGGCGACGGACATCGCCGCCTGCATGGAGCAGTTCCTGGGGCTGGAGGGACGGACGATAGAGTGATCCGGGGCCCCGGCCCGGGACGCCGGGCGTCAATACAAGCGTTTCAAAGGGGGCCGCGCCGCGGCCCCCTTTGTGCTGAGCTCCCGCCCGGGGCAGGGGCTCAGCTCGGAGCTGAAACAGGAGAGGAGGGCTTCCCATGGCGGAGCCGAAACACAGGCGCTCCCTGCGGGGCCAGATGACCTTTATCATCCTGCTGTGCTGGCTGCTGCCCATGGCGCTGGCGGCGGCCATTCTGGGCAGCTACCTGGCCCTGGGCCTGGGGCGGCAGACCCGGCAGGCCGTGGAGGAGCAGTTCCAGCTCAACCTCCAGATGGGGGCCGACCGGGTGAACAGCGCCGTGGAGGCGTCCCGCCTGCCTTCCTACGATCCGGAGTTCCGGGACGCTTGGAACCAGTACCGGCGGGACGGGAGCTACGCCGTGCTGTACCGCCGCTGCTACGGCCTGTTCAGCCGCCTGTACCAGTCGGACAGCCGATTCCGCTACGGGGTGTTCTTCCTGACGGAGAGCCCGGAGGAGCGGTTCATCACCGTGGTGGGCGGCAGATCCGGCCTGCTGTCCACCCGGCAGGTGCAGGAGCTGTGGCGGGGCCACCTGCCCGCCGTGCTGGAGCTGGCCGGGGAGCTGGACACCGCCGTGGGTTTTCTGGAGTGCGATGGCCAGCTCTATCTGGTGCGCAACCTGATGGGCTCCGACTACCAGCCCGTCGGTGTGCTGGCCCTGGCGCTGAATCAGCCCTACTACTTCGAGGATCTGTCCCTGCTGAGCTGGGCATCGTCGGTGTCGGTGGAGGTGGGCGGGGCCGCCGCCCTCTCCGTCAAAGGGGACGGGCAGCCGCCGGAGGGGGAGGGCGTGCTGGACTACGCGGTGCGCACCCGGGACTTCACCCTGCGGGGCCGGGCGGCGGTGGACTACGCGGTGCTGCTGACCGGGTTTGAGGCCTACCGCTGGGTGGTGGGGGCCATGGCCCTGTCCCTGCTGCTGCTGCTGCTGTTCACCTTCCGCTTTTTCCGGCGGAAGATCTCCCGGCCCATCGGCGCGCTGATGGACGGCGCGGCGGACATACAGCAGGGACAGTGGGGCCGCCAGATCGACTGCCAGGCGGGCAGCCGGGAATTTGAGTACCTCACCGCCTCGTTCAACCGGATGTCCGCCCAGCTCCGCCGCCAGTTCGACTGCCTCTATCAGGAGGAGCTGGCCCGGCGGGACGCCCAGATCAAGGCCCTCCAGGCCCACATCAACCCCCATTTCCTCAACAACACCCTGGAAAGCATCAACTGGCAGGCCCGGATCAACGGGGACATGAAAACATCCAGGATGATCGAGGCGCTGTCCACCGTGCTGGACGCGGCGCTGGATCGGAAGGGCAGGCCGGAGGTGCCCCTCTCGGAGGAGATGACCTACGTCAATGCCTACCTCTACATCGTGTCCCAGCGGTTCGGCAAGGGGCTGCGGGTGGACATCGACCTGCCGGATGAGCTGATGGACCGCAAGGTGCCCCGGCTCATCCTCCAGCCCGTCATTGAAAACGCGGTGGAGCACGGCGTGGGCCCCGGCGGGCAGGGGCGCATCGCCCTGCGGGGCTTCCGGCGGGACGGCTTCCTCATCCTGGAGATCGAAAACGACGGGGGACTTTCCCCAGAGGACGAGGCCCACATCGCCCGCCTGCTCTCCCCGGACTGCGACATGGCGGGGGAGCCGTCGGGCAATATCGGCATCGCCAACGTGAACCAGCGCCTGCGCATCCTGTACGGGCCGGCCTGCGGCCTGTCCATCTTCCCCGGGCAGGGGGGGCTGGTCACCGCCCGGCTCACCGTGGCCCTGCCAGAGGAAGGGGAGAGGCCGGAGAGCTCCCAGGCTGAAGGCGGCTGTGAATACAGGTTCTGAATTTGTCCTTTTTTGTCTCCTTTTGCCCGGCCTGCCCGGGGGAAGCCCCTTCCGCCCAAGGATATACAAGAAATGGCAACCCGGGCTATTCGCCCCGCGCTCAAATAGGTGTATGATGATATTGCACAAAAAAAGCGCGAAGGGCGCAAATGATTATGGAGGTTTTACTATGAAAAAGAACAGACTTCTTGCACTGCTTCTTGCCGCTATGCTGCTGCTGGGTATGCTGGCGGGCTGCGGCGGAACCCCCACCGGCGGCGATCCCACCAAGGATCCCGGCCCCGGCGGACAGAACAGCGCAAAGCCCGCCGGCTCGGTGGAGCTGAACGTGGTCACCTCCTACGGCGGCGACGACGGCAACCGGAAGAACTACGAGAACGCCGTGAAGGCCTATGAGGAGGCCACCGGCAACAAGATCCTGGATGCCTCCGGCACCTCCAACGAGGAGTGGAAGGCCAAGGTGCTCACCGACTTCCAGACCGGCACCGAGCCCGACGTGCTGTTCTTCTTCACCAACGCCGACGCCGAGCCTATCGTCCAGGCGGGTAAGGTGGTGGATCTGGCCACCATCCGGGCCGAGTACCCCGACTACGGCTCCAATATGCGGGACTCCATGCTGGCCGTGGCCTCCGATGGCAAGAACTACGCCGTCCCCTCCTCCGGCTTCTGGGAGAATATGTTCGTCAATACCAAGGTGCTGGCCGACTGCGGCGTGGCCGTCCCCGGCCCGGACTACACCTGGGATCAGTTCCTGAAGGACTGCGAGGCCATCAAGGCCAAGGGCTACGCCCCCATCGCCTGCTCCCTGTTTGAGGTGCCCCACTACTGGTTTGAGTTCTGCGTCATGAACAACGGCACCCTGGCCAACCAGCTGGACATCCCCGCCTCCGCCGACGACGCCGCGGGCCAGAAGTGGTGCGCCGCCCTGAACGACATCAAGGATCTGTACGAGAAGGGCTACTTCCCCTCCAACACCCTCACCGCCACCGACGCGGAGACCGTCCAGCTCTTTGGGGACGGCGAGGCCGCCTTCCTGATCGACGGCTCCTGGAAGGTGACCCACTTTGTGGACAACTACCCGGAGAACCTGGAGAACTTTGCCATCTCCTACGTCCCCGCCAAGGGCGAGCGCAAGGCCAGCGAGGCCATCGGCGGCATCTCCATGGGCTACTTCATCACCAAGAAGGCCTGGGACGACCCCGCCAAGCGTGACGCCGCCGTGGAGTTCGTCAAGCACATGACCTCCGACGAGGTGATGAGCGATTTCGTCACCACCGAGGTCACCGCCCTGAAGAACGGCGCCTCCCCCTCCGGCCTGAATCCCCTCCAGGAGTCCGCCGCCAAGGCCAACGGCGCCATCACCGGCGTGGTGGGCGCGGTGCAGGACACCATCACCAGCGAGGCCAAGGCCGACCTGTTCGGCAACGTGCAGAATGTGGTCACCGGCGCCATGACCGCCGAGGAGGCGGTGGCCTCCGCCATTGCCTTAAACTGATCCGGACCTGACGACAAAAAGGCCCTGCCCTGTGGGCGGGGCCTTTTCCCCCAAACTACGGCAAGGGAAGGTGACCGCGCATGAATACAAGCTCCACCCTGTATAAACGGAAGGGCCCCCTGGTGGTCTTTCTGCTCCCGGCGTTCCTGTTCCTCATCCTCTACCTCTACTACCCCTTCCTGCAAAACATCATCAACAGCTTCTCCGACATCACCGGCCTGGGCACGCCCGCCCAGGGGCTCAACGACCCCTGGTGGGCCAACTACGCCGAGCTGTTCCAGGATCCCAACCTGCGCACCGCTCTGGGCAATACGGTCATACTCACCATCTGCACCGTGGTGTTCCAGGTGGGCATCGCCCTCATCCTGGCCCTGCTGGTGGACTCCATCCGGGTGGGGGCGCAGCTGTTCCGCACGCTGTACTTCTTTCCTATCGTCATCTCCGCCACCGCCCTGGGCCTCATGTTCAACCTGATCTTTTTGTTCAACGGCGGTATGCTCAACCAGCTCTTGATGAATCTGGGGCTCATCTCTCAAAACATCGACTGGAAGGACGCGGATCACTTCCTGCCCACCATGCTGACCCCCGTGATGTGGCAGTACGTGGGCTTCTACTTCGTCATATTGGTGACGGGGCTGAACAACATCCCCCAGGATCTCTATGAGGCCGCCGCCTTGGACGGCTGCGTGGGGCTGGCCAAGGTGCGCTACATCACCCTGCCCCTGCTGCGCAACGTGCTGTGCACCTGCCTGGTGCTGGCCATCACCGGGGCGCTGAAGGTGTTCGACCTGCCCTGGGTCATGTTCGGGGCGGGGATGCCTCAGAATCAGGGCTGGCTCACCGGCACCTATATGTACCACCAGACCTTCAACCGCGGGAATGTGGACTACGGCTCCGCCATCGCCATGCTGATCGTGGTGCTGGGGGTGGTGCTGTCCAACGTGGCCAACCGGGTATTTCGGCCCCGGAACGACCTGTAAGGAGGGCGCGTCATGGGTAAAAAAGTGACACCTGCCAAGGTATGCACCTATGCGGCGCTCACCGTCTGGGCGCTGACCACCCTGTACCCCTTTGTCTGGGTTATCCTGAACTCCTTCCGGGAGAAGGGGCTGATCCGTAAGGACTCCTTCTCCCTCCCCACCCCCGGAAACGGCTTCACCCTGGACAATTACACCAAGGCCATGGAGCGGTTCGATTTCAGCAACGCCTACCTCAACAGCCTGATCGTGTCCATCTCCGTCACTGTGGTGGTGGTCATCCTGGCGGGGCTGGCGGCCTACGGGCTGGTGCGCTACCGCTTCCGGCTCCGGGGGCTGTGCTACAGCCTGATCATGGCGGGGATGATGTTCCCAGTGTTCTCCACCATCATCCCGGTGTTCCGCATGGAGGCCGCCTGGGGCATCGCCAGCAGCAGTAACCGCTGGCTGTCCCTGCTGGCGGTCATCCTGCCCCAGATCGCCGGCAACCTGTGCTTTGCCACCATTGTGCTGATGGGCTTCATCGAGTCGGTGCCCATCGAGCTGGAGGAGAGCGCCTATGTGGACGGCTGCAACGTGTTCCAGGTGTACTTCCATATCATCATGCCCGCCGCCAAATCGTCCTTCGCCACGGTGGCCATCTTCTCCTTCCTGTGGAGCTACAACGACCTGTTCACCCAGAACTTTTTCCTCCGCTATCCCCACGAAAAGACCATCACCCTGCTGCTCAACGAGATCAGCTCCCAGGCGGGGGTGGACTACGGGCTGATGGCCGCGTCGGTGGTGCTGATCGTCATTCCGGTGCTGGCTGTGTACATCCTGCTGCAAAAGCACATCATCAAGGGCCTCACCGCCGGCGCCATCAAGGGATAGGACTTGCGCGGTTCCCGCCCTTTGGGTATAATGATTTTTAGCGGTTTCCCTCCCGCGGGGAGGGAGAAAGCGGTGCGGCTGGGAGGCGGAGACGATGTATAAAGTGGTGCTGGTGGACGACGAGGCCCTCATTGTGGAGGGACTGCGGAAGGTGGTGGACTGGGCGGGCCACGGCTGCCGGGTGGTGGCCACCGCCTGCGACGCCGTCTCCGGGGCCGCCGCCATCCGGGAGCACTACCCCGACATCCTGTTCACCGACATCAAAATGCCGGGGGAGGACGGGCTGACTATGCTGGCGGGGCTGAAGGGGGAGTTCCCCCGGATGCAGATCGCGGTGCTCACCGGTTACCGGGACTTTGAGTATGCCCAGCGGGCCATCCGGCTGGGGGTGGCCCGGTTTCTTCTCAAGCCCTCCAGGATGGAGGAGCTGGAGGAGGCGCTGAGCTACATGACGGGCGTGCTGGATCGCCTGCCGCCGGAGGAGGACAGGGCGGAGCCGGAGGACGCGGCCAACAGCTTCATCGTCCGGCAGGCCCGGGGGTACATCGCCGGACATTGCGCGGAAAAGCTGACCCTCCAGGAGGTGGCGGATCACTGCTTTGTCAGCCAGTGGCACCTGTCCAAGCTGCTAAATCGACACCTGGGCCAGCCCTTCTACGACCTGCTCAACGCCGAGCGGGTGCGCCGCGCCAAGGAGCTGCTGGAGGATCCGGCCCTGCGCATTAGCGAGATCGCGGAACAGGTGGGCTATGCCGACACCGCCCACTTCTCCCGAGTGTTCAAAAAGCTGGAGGGAGTGTCCGCCGGGGAGTGGCGGAACCTCCACTGTGGACGCTGAGCCGTCCCGCCCCGCCGGGCAGGCATCGGGCCTGCCCGGCGGGGCGGGGCCTTTTTACGCCCGGGGCGGGAGGCCCGCCCGCCGTATTTGTCCCGCAGTCAATTTTGCGGTCAATTTCGTGATCAATTTGTTGCAAATAGGTTCTTGTGTTTCCCAGTTGGCTGTGGTATGATGAGGGCAAAGTGCCCTTCTATGCCTTGAGGCCGGCCCCCTGGGGGGCGGAGGGCGTCCGGAGAAAGGGGGCTGTATACCTTTGGAGAGAATTTCGGACAAACAGAAGATCCTCATTGTGGACGACTCGGAGATGAACCGTTCCATTCTGGCGGATATGCTGGGGGACGAGTATGAGATTCTGGAGGCGGAGAACGGCAATGAGGGTGTGGCCATGCTGCAAAAGCGGGGCGGTGAGATCTCGCTGGTGCTGCTGGATATTGTGATGCCGGAGCTGGACGGCTTCGGAGTGCTGAACATCATGAATAAAAACCGGTGGATTGAGGACATCCCGGTGATCATGATCTCGGCGGAGAGCGGCTCCTCCCATGTGGAGCGGGCCTTCGATCTGGGTGTCACCGACTTCATCAGCCGGCCCTTCGACGCGCTCATCGTCCGCCGCCGGGTGGTGAACACCGTGCTGCTCTACGCCAAGCAGAAGAAGCTGGTGTCCCTGGTGGCGGAGCAGATCTACGAGAAGGAACGCACCAGCAGCCTGATGATCGACATACTCAGCCACATCGTGGAGTTCCGCAACGGGGAGAGCGGGATGCACGTGCGCCATGTGCACATACTCACCGAGACCCTGCTGACGGCGCTGATGCGCAAGACGGACAAGTACCGCCTCAACCCGGGGGATATCTCCGTCATCAGCACCGCCTCCGCCCTCCACGACATCGGCAAGATCGCCATACCGGAGGAGATCCTCAACAAGCCCGGGCGGTTCACCCCCGAGGAGTTTGCCATCATGAAAAGCCACTCCATGGTGGGCGCGGAGATGCTGGAGGCCCTGCCGGACGATTACAGGGACGAGCCGCTGGTAAAGGCGGCCTACGAGATCTGCCGCTGGCACCACGAGCGATGGGACGGCCGGGGCTACCCGGACGGCCTGAAGGAGGACGAGATCCCCGTATCCGCCCAGATGGTGGCGCTGGCCGACGTATACGACGCGCTCACCTCCGAGCGGGTGTACAAGCCGGCCTACAGCCACGAGCGGGCCATCGAGATGATCCTCAACGGCGAGTGCGGCACCTTTAACCCCCTGGTGATGGAGTGCCTGCGGGACTGCGCGGATCAGATCCGGGAGGAGCTGGAGGGGGACAGCGCCGTGCGGCAGAACCAGCGGGAGATGCAGAACGTGGCCCGGGAGCTGCACAAGCATGAGGAGCTCACCGCCTCCGAGCGCACGTTGGAACTGCTGGAGCACGAGCGGATGAAGTACAGCTTCTTCGCCGCCATGACGGAGGAGGTGCAGTTCGAGTACACCGCCCAGCCGCCCATGGTGACCCTCACCGCCTGGGGGGCGGAGAAGCTGGGGCTGCCTGAGATCACCCTGGATCCCCTCCACGACGAAAAGTCCATGCGCCGGCTGGGCCAGGAGAACTGGCGGGGGCTGGCGGACGCCCTCCACGCCACTACGCCGGGGCATCCGGTGATCACCTACGACTGTATGCTGAACATGGACGGCGAGTACCGCTGGACGCGGATCGTGGCCCGGGCCACCTGGTCGTCCGACGAGCCCCCCCGGTATACCGGCGCCATCGGCAAGGTCATGGACATCCACGACTCCCGGATGATGATGGACAACCTGGAGCGCATGGCCACCCACGATGCCATGACGGGCCTGCTGAACCACGCCACCGCCAAGAAGCGGATCCAGGAGCGGCTGGCGGAGCGGCCGGACGGAAAGTTCGCCCTGGCCATCATCGACCTGGATCACTTCAAGCAGGCCAACGATACTTACGGCCACCTGTTCGGGGACGGGGTGCTGATCCATCTGGCGGGCAAGCTGCGCCAGTGCATCCGGGGGGGCGACATCGCCGCCCGGGTGGGCGGGGACGAGTTCCTGATCCTCCTGGAGTGCAAGATGGAGGTGGAGCCCGCCATCCAGCGGATCTTCGCCTCCTTGGAGGGCCGCTACAAGGAGTTCCCCATCTCCGTCAGCATGGGGGTGGCCACCACCCAGGAGCAGGGCACCGACTACGACGCCCTGTTCCAGGCGGCGGATCAGGCCCTTTACACCGTGAAGCGATCCGGACGGGGACAGTACCGCTTTTATGACGACGGCATGGAGGGAACCCTGTCCGTGATCTCTCCCATCGACGGGGAGCGGCCTGCCGAGAACTGAGAAAGGAGCGTGCGCGTGATGACGCTGCAAGAATGCTATGCCGCCCTGGGCGGGGACTACGACGAGGTGCTGGGCCGCCTGCGCAGCGAGCGGATGATCCAGAAGTTTGTGCTGCGCTTCCTGGAGGACAAGAGCTACGACCTGCTGTGCGCCTCCATGGAGTCGGGGGACTACGAGGAGGCGTTCCGGGCTGCCCACACCATCAAGGGGGTGTGCCAGAACCTGAGCTTCACCCTGCTGGGCAAGTCCAGCAGCGAGCTGAGCGAGGCGCTGCGCCATGGCTACACCCCGGAGGCGGACGCCCTGACGGAGCAGGTGAAGGCGGAGTACCAGCAGACCGCCCAGGCCATCCGCGCCTTCCAGGAGGCCTCCGCGGGATGAATAATAAGACAACCCGGTTTCTGCGGGGCAGCCTTGTCGGGATTGTGCTGCTGTGTGTGTGCGTGTTCTCCGCCTTCTCCCTGCACATGAGCGGGCAGAGCGCCCAGGCCATCAACGAGGTGGGCACGCTGTATATGTCCCGGATGAGCCAGCAGACCTCCAGCCATTTTGAGAGCATCATCATCCTACAGATGAACCAGCTGCGCTCGCTGGCCGACACCATCCCGTCCGCTGCGGTTCACGAGGATCCGGAGCTTCAAAAGGACCTGATCGCCGGAGGCAAGGCCCGGGACTTTAGCTATCTGGGCTTTTGCGGCAGCGATGGCACCGTCGAGATGCTGTACGGGGCCCCGGTGACGATAACCGATCCCGAGCCCTTTGTAAGATCCCTGAAGGACGACCAGCAGAAGGTGGCCATCGGGGTAAACGCCATGGAGGAGAAGGTGGTGCTGCTGGGGATGCCGTCCCCCTTCCCCTCCGCGGAGGATCACGACTGCGTGGCGTTGGTGGCGGGGCTGCCCGTGTCCTATATCAGCGATAACCTGTCCCTGGAGGAGAACAGCGAACGGGCCTATTCCTACATCATCCGCAAGGACGGCACCTTCGTGATCCGCACCGCCGACGCCTACCGCAACAGCTATTTCGAGCGGGTGCGCGCCGCCTATGGGGACATCAACGGCATGACGCCGGAGGAGTACATCGAGGTGCTGTCCCACACCATGGCCGAGGGGATGGACTACTCCAATGAGTTCACCATGGGCGGGGAGCGGTACCATCTGTACTGCACCCATCTGCCCTATTCCGAGTGGTATCTGATCACCTTCATGCCCTACGGCTCCATGGACAGCACCATCCGACACTTCACCGCGGAGTGGACGTGGCTGACTGTGCTGGTGGCGGCGGTGGTGCTGGGGGCCCTGCTGCTGGTGTTTTTCAAGTATTTGCAGCTCACCAAGATCCAGCTGCGGGAGCTGGAGGAGGCCCGAACGGTGGCGGAGGCCGCCCAGAAGGAGGCGGAGCACGCCAACCGGGCCAAGAGCGAATTTTTGTCCAATATGTCCCACGACATCCGCACCCCCATGAACGCCATCGTGGGCATGACCGCCATCGCCACCGCCAATATCAACGACGCCAAGCAGGTGCAGAACTGCCTGAAGAAGATCACCCTGTCCAGCAAGCACCTGCTGGGGCTGATCAACGACGTGCTGGATATGTCCAAGATCGAGAGCGGCAAGATGACGCTGAACCTGGATCAGGTGTCCCTGCGGGAAGTGGTGGACGGCATCGTGTCCATCTGCCAGCCCCAGGTGAAGGCCAAGCAGCAGCAGTTCGACGTGTTCATCCACGATATTTCCACCGAGAACGTGCTGTGCGACAGCGTGCGGCTCAACCAGGTGCTGCTGAATCTGCTGTCCAACGCCATCAAGTTCACCCCCGAGGGGGGCGAGATCCACATGGCGCTGTACGAGGAGGCGTCCCCCAAGGGGGAGAACTTCGTGCGCATCCATACCCAGGTGAAGGACACCGGCATCGGGATGTCCGACCAGTTTATGGAGCACATTTTCGACTCCTTTGCCCGGGAGGACAGCGCCCGGGTTCACCGCACCGAGGGCACCGGCCTGGGCATGGCCATCACCAAATTCATCGTGGTGGACGCCATGGGCGGCACCATCGACGTCAAGAGCCACCAGGGGAAGGGCACCGAGTTCTCCGTCACCCTGGATCTGGAGAAGGCGGAGGTCATGGAGGAGGACATGATCCTCCCCAACTGGAATATGCTGGTGGTGGACGACGACAAGCAGCTGTGCGAGTCCACGGTGGCGTCCCTGGCCTCCATCGGGGTCAGCGCCGATTGGACGCTGGACGGCGAGCAGGCGGTGGATATGGTGGTCAAGCGCCACCACCGGGGGGACGACTATCAGATCATCCTGCTGGACTGGAAGCTGCCCGGGATGGATGGCATCGCCACCGCCCGGCGGATCCGGGAGGAGCTGGGGGAGGATGTGCCCATCCTGCTCATCTCCGCCTACGACTGGGCCGAGATCGAGCACGACGCCCGGGAGGCGGGGATCACCGGCTTTATCTCCAAGCCTCTGTTCAAATCCACGCTGTTCAACTCCCTGCGGCAGTTCGCCGATCTGCCGGAGGAGGAGGAGAGACAGCCGGCGGAAACCCACCGGGATCTCTCCGGCAGGCACATCCTGCTGGCGGAGGACAACGAGCTCAACTGGGAGATCGCCTCTGAGCTGCTGGGGGAGGAGGGGCTCATCCTGGACTGGGCGGAGAACGGCCAGACCTGCGTGGAGATGTTCCAAAAGTCCCCGGAGGGGCACTACGACGCCATCCTCATGGATATCCGGATGCCGGTGATGGGGGGCTATGAGGCCACCCAGGTGATCCGGGAGCTGGAGCGGGGGGACCGGGATCTGCCCATCATCGCCATGACTGCCGACGCCTTCGCGGAGGACGTGAAGCGGGCCCTGGACTGTGGCATGAACGCCCATATCGCCAAGCCCATCGACGTGCGGGAGGTCATGCGCCTGCTGGACAAGTACATCAAATGAGAACAGGGCGGGCCGTTGGGCCCGCCCTGTTCCACTGTCGAACGCAGGGAAAAGGAGGGGAGAAACCCTGATTTTTCCAGAATCAATATTTACGCCGGGAAAGCGGGGAAACCGTCCGGTTTTCCACCATATATAGTGGTGATTTTTCGCGGAAAGGACAAGGGATTGAGCGCTGTCTTTGGCAAAAAAGTGGTTGCACTCCGGCGGCTGCTGTGATATAATAAAGTGCGTATGCCAATGGGGATGATCTGCCCGCCGGCCCAGGGCCAAGGGGGGAGCCCCGGCTGAAAACCGCCCCAAACCCCCGAATGTTCCCGGGGGCGGGGGCATAGGATTTGAGTTATGAACCCGCCGCGGGCCTGTCCGCGGCATGAGGACAGAGGAGGCCGTGACCATGAGTTTTCTGACCAGCAATTCCCAGCTCCTGCTGGAGAAGTCCATGGGCTACCTGTGGACGAAGCAGGCGGCGATCCTGGACAACATCGCCAACGCCGAGACCCCCAACTACAAGGCCAAGGTCGTCACCTTCGAGGAGAGCCTGCGCAATAAGCTCCAGGCGCGGCTGTCGTCGACCCGGTACGGCGCCTCGTCCGGGAAGTACCTCTTAGGGGAGGCGGGGCGGCAGACCGAGGCGGAGGAGGCGGCCCAGGGCCTGAGCCGGATGGGGACCCAGTCCATCCGCGGCATCATCGAGGAGGCCGAGCCCGTGGTGTTTGAGGCCCAGGAGCAGACCCGGATGGACGACAACGGCGTGAACACCACCGACCAGATGGTGGAGCTGGTGCGCAACGCCTACCAGCAGCAGTACGTTTACCAGGCCATCAACAAGCACTATTCTATTCTGCGTATGGCGGTCAAGGGCCAGTAAGCAGGAGGAAAAGCGACACTTGACAGGAGGTACATAAGCCATGGCTTTCATGAATACCATCAACATTGTGGGCTCCGGCCTCACCGCCCAGCAGCTCCGGCTGGACATCGTGGCCGAGAACGTGACCAACTCCCAGACCACCCGCACGGAAAACGGCGGGGGGGCATACCGCCGTAAAATGGTGGTGTTTGAGGCCGTCAGCGGCCGGGACACCTTCCGTGACGTCATGGCCCGGGCCGCCTCCGGGCTGGCAACCAACGGCAGCTCGGCCCCTACCGCCGGAGGCGTGCGGGTGACGCAGATCGTGGAGGATGAGGATACCCCCATGAAGATCATCTACGACCCCAGCCATCCCGACGCGGACGAGGACGGCTACCTGGAGATGCCCAACGTGGACATGGTGAAGGAGATCGCCGACGCCATGGCCGCCTCCCGGGCCTACGCCTCCAACGTCACCGCCTTCAACACGCTGAAATCCGTCCTCTCCAGCGGGCTGGAGATCGGGCGGTAAGCCAACCTGACGCGAAAAGGAGAGATTCCCCATGAGCACATTTTTGAACGGCGTGAACAGCGCCACCGTTTTGGGCAGCATGGCGGGGCTCACCCCCGCCCAGCGCATGACCGCCCTGGAGCAGGCCAAGGCCGCCCAGTCTGGCCAGGTGGAGGAGACCGGCAAGGCCGGGGAGAGTATGTTCGGCTCCATCTTCAACTCCCTGATCCAGAACGTGAAGGACACCGACGCGGAATTTACCCAGGCCCAGTACCTGCTGGCCACCGGGCAGCTGGACAACCCCGCCCAGGTGGGTATCGCCGCCTATAAGGCGGAGATCTCGGTGAGCCTGCTGCTCCAGATGCGCGATCGGGCCCTGACCGCGTATAACGAGCTGCGGAACATGAACGTGTGACAAAAGCACGGCAGTTAGGAGAACATACGCGGAGAGCGGGGTCGATGGGACTTGAACAAGGAAAAGCTGAAGGGCTATCTGGACAAGGTTAAGACAGCCCTTGGCAAGGTTTCAAAAAAAATATGGATTCTGCTGGCGGTCATCGTGGTGGTGGCCGTGGCCGCGGTGATCCTGCTCTATAACAACCGGCCCTACGCCGTCCTCATCGACGGGGCCACCAGCGAGGAGACCGCCACGGTGATGAGCTGGCTGGCGGATCAGGGCATAACGGACTACCGCATGGAGGGGACGGGCACCATCCTGGTGCCCCAGGGCCAGGCGGCGGTGCTGAAGGCCAACCTGCTCCAGGAGCAGTATTCCAAGAGCAACTCGTCCTTCAGCGGGTATTTTGAGCGGGTGGGCGCCCTGTCCACCCAGTACGACCGGCGGGTGGCCCGGCTGGACGCTCTCCAGGAGGAGATGCGGCGCACCATCCGGCAGTTCCCCGGCGTGCAGGACGTGACGGTGAACATCAACGAGGGCGAGGATCGGGGCTATGTGCTGGACACCAACAAGGTGGTGGACGCCACCGCCGCGGTCTTTCTGTACATGGAGCGGGGCAAGATGCTGGAGTCCGGACAGGTCAACGCCATCCGCAACTACGTGTCCCACAGTGTGGCGGGGCTGGAGCCCTCCAGGGTCACCATTGACGACAACATCGGCAATGATTACAGCGCCGTGGGCAGCGGCAGCGGCAACGCCGCCAATGACTCCGCCCTGAAGCTCCAGCTGGAGCAGACCATCAACAACCGCCTGCGCACCCAGATCATGGAACTGCTGGCCAAGGGCTGCGGCGGGGAGGACAATGTGACCGTGTCGGTGAACTCCACCGTGGAGCTGGGCGCCAAAACCGTCAACAAGCACGAGGTGGAGCTGCCCAAGTTCGCCCAGGAGGGCGAGACCGGCGGCCGGGGCATCCTCGGCAGCGAGTTCTACGCCTACGAGTTCCGCACGGATGACGAGTACGCCACCGGCGGCGTGGTGGGCACCCCCACCAACGCCCAGCTGCCCACCTATGTGGAGCCCAATGAGGCCGAGGCGGAGCTGCAGGGTATCCTCCAGGAGGAGGCCAACCGGATCTATGACAACACCACCACCGACACCGAGATGATCGTCCACTGCGGCACGCTGGCAGACGTGAGCGTGGCGGTGTGGATCAACGGGCGGGTGGCCCCGGTGGACGTGGATGTGGTGCGGGCTCAGATCGCCGCCGCCACCAATATCCCCCCCACCCTGGTGAACGAGGAGACCGGCGAGGAATATGACAACTGGAAGCTCTCCGTGATCAACACCCCCTTCGCCGTGATCGAGGAGCCCACCGATCCCACGCCCACCCCGCCCGGGACCATTCTGGGCATCCCCTACTGGGTGTTCATCGCTGCGGGCGCGGGGCTGCTGCTGTTCGCCATCCTGCTCACCGTGATCCTGCTGCTGCGCCGGAAGAAGCGCAAGAAGCTGGAGGAGGAGCAGAAGGCCGTGGAGGAGCTGATGGCCGCGTCCATGCCCGGCGCCACCGTGGAGATCGGGGAGGACGGCCAGCCCGTGGTTGTGCCGCCTCAGCTGGACGAGGAGGGCAACCCGGTGGCCGGCGCCAACGTGATGGATCTGCATACCGAGCGGAGCATGGAGCTGCGCCAGAGCATCCGGGACTATGTGGATGAGAACATGGAGGTCGCGGCCCTGCTGATCAAGAGCTGGCTGAAGGAGGATGGAGAAAATGGCTGACGCCGCAGTTGCCGAGGTAAAGGCGCCGCCCGCCGACGAGCCCAAGCCGGCCCCGGCGGCCCCCAGCAAGGGCCGCCGGAGGGGGCCCCTCATGCCGGAGAAGCTCACCGGCGCCCAGCGGGCCGCCACGGTGATCATCGCCCTGGGTGCGGAGCGGGCCTCCAACCTCTACCAGCATATGGAGCCGGACGATGTGGAGCAGCTCACCCTGGAGGTCGCCAAGATGGGCTTCCTGGGGTCGGAGCAGACCGAGGAAATTCTGTATGAGTTCTACCAGCTGTGCCGCACCAACCGGGCGGTCACCGAGGGCGGCCTGGAATACGCCCGGGCGGTGCTGGAAAAGGCCTACGGCCCCGAACGGGCGGACGAGCTGCTGGGCAAGGTCACCAAGTCGCTGCAAAACCGCTCCTTCTCCTTTATGGAAAAGGCGGACGAGAAGTCTCTGTTCTCCGCGTTGCAGAACGAGCGGCCCCAGACCATCTCCCTGGTGCTGTCCTACGTAGAGGCGGACAAGGCGGCGGCGGTCATCTCCCAGCTGGACGAAAAGCGCCAGGTCCAGGTGGTGGAGAGCATGGCCAAGATCGAGAGCGTGTCCCCCGTCGCGGTGAAGATCATCGAGGCGGAGATGCGCAAGAAGTTCTCCAACATCGTGACCAACGCCAACGTGAAGGTGGGCGGCATCGACTACGTGGCCGACGTGATGAACAACATCGACCGCACCAGCGAGAAGAACATCTTCGACGGCCTGTCCGCTTACGACCAGGATCTGGCCGACGAGATCCGCAAGCGGATGTTCGTCTTTGAGGACATCATCACCATGGACGACCGCTCTGTGCAGCGCTTCGTCCGGGACTGCGATCCCCGGGATCTGGTGCTGGCCCTCAAGACCGCCAACGAGGAGGTCTCCAAGAAGCTGCTCAGCAATATGTCCACCCGTATGGCCCAGAACATCAAGGACGATCTGGAGATCACCACCAACGTCAAGCTCAAGGACGTGGAGGACGCCCAGCAGCGCATCGTGGACACCATCCGCAGCCTGGAGGAGAAGGGCGAGATCGTGATCGCCAAGGGCGGAAAGGACGATATCATTGCCTAACATTTTCAAAGCGTTCACCAAGGCGAAGGCAGAGCCCTACCGCTTCCCGGACGCGGCGGAGCTGAAGGTGAACGATCTGGCCCCCCTGGAGGAGTTCGACGAGCCGGAGGATCGGCCCCAGGCGGAGGAGGCGGAGGGCTTCGACGCGCCCCCCGCCGACCAGGAGCCGGAGGCCCCGCCTGAGCCGGAGGAGACGCCCATCAGCTTTGCCCAGATTCAGGCGGAGCAGATCAAGGCGGATGCCCGGCGGGAGGCGGATCAGCTGCTGGCCAGGGCCAGGGAGGACGCCGACCGAGAGCGGGAGGCGGTCTTTGCCCAGGCCCGGGAGGAGGGGTATGAGGAGGGCTACGCCGCGGGCATGGCCCAGGCGGCCCAGGAGTCCGCCCAGCTCCGGGAGGAGCAGGCCCAGCGGCTGGAGGAGGAGGTTCACCGCTTCATGGAGCAGGCGGGCCACGCGTTGGATCGGCAGATGGATCAGAGCGTGGCGGACTTACGGGATCTGGCCATGGCGGTGGCGGAGAAGGTGGTGTGCGTCAGCCTGAAAAGCAGCGCCGACGTGATCAGCCGGATGATTCAGACCGCCATCGACAAGCGAAAGAAAAAGGAATGGGTACACATATATATTGCCGAGTGCGACGCCAAGCGGCTTACCCAGATGCCGGCGTCCCTCACCGCGGCGCTGTCCGCCCTGTCTGACCGGGTGCGGCTCATCCCCATGGCGGACGACGAGTCGGGCACCTGCATCATCGAGATGCCCGACGAGATCGTGGACGCCAGCGCCGCCACCCAGCTCAACAACCTGCGCACCATTCTCATGGACGCCTCGGGCAGCTCCGGGGGGTTCAACCTCACATAACAGGAGAACACCATGCCTTCGGTCTTTCAGCAGATGACCCGCCAGATCTACGGGGCGGAGCCCTACAGCCTGACGGGAAAAATTGAAAATATCGTGGGTATGTCCATCGAAGCCAGCGGAGGCCGGGCCGCCGTGGGGGACATCTGCCGGATCTACAACGGCGACTCCGGCGGGCAGGTCACCGCCGAGGTGGTGGGCTTCAAAAACGACCATATCCTGCTCATGCCCTACTCGGACATGAACGGCATCTCGGCGGGGAACTTCGTCCGCAACACCGGGCGGCAGCTCACCCTCCAGGTGGGGGAGTTCCTCCGGGGGCGGATCATCAACGCCCTGGGCCAGCCCATCGACGGCAAGGGGCCCTTCACGGGGGGCGCCCCCTACTGCGTGGGCGGCAACTACATCAACCCCCTCCAGCGCCCCCCCATCCGGGAGCGGATCCAGTTCGGCGTGAAGGCCATCGACGGCATGATCACCATCGGCAAGGGCCAGCGTATCGGCATCTTTGCCGGCTCCGGCGTGGGCAAGTCCACCCTGATGGGCATGATCGCCAAAAACGTCACCGCCGATATCAACGTCATCGCCTTGGTGGGTGAGCGTGGCCGCGAGGTGCTGGAATTTGTGGAGAAGGATCTGGGGCCCGAGGGCATGAAACGGTCGATTTTGGTGGTGGCCACCTCCGACCAGCCCGCCATGCTGCGGATGCGCTGCCCCAGCGTGGCCACCGGCATCGCGGAGTATTTCCGGGATCAGGGGTACGACGTGCTGTTGATGATGGACTCCCTCACCCGGTTCGCCATGGCCCAGCGGGAGATCGGGCTGGCCATCGGGGAGCCACCGGTGAGCCGGGGCTACACCCCGTCCATGTACGCGGAGATGCCCAAGCTGCTGGAGCGCAGCGGCAATTTCAGCAAGGGCTCCATCACTGGGGTATACACGGTGCTGGTGGAGGGCGACGACACCAACGAGCCCATCGCGGACACCGTCCGCGGCATCCTGGACGGGCACATCGTCCTCAGCCGCCAGTTGGCCAACTCCAACCACTACCCCGCCATTGACGTGTCCGCCAGCATCTCCCGTCTGATGGTGGAGATCGTCTCGCCGGAGCACCGGCAGCTGGCCTCCCGGATCCGGGATATCATGAGCGTGTACGAGAAAAACGCCGACCTGGTGGCCATCGGGGCCTACAAACCGGGCACCAACCGGAAGCTGGACTTTGCCATGTCCAAGATCGACGCGGTGAACGACTTCTTGACCCAGGATGTGAACGAGGCGTTTTCCTACGACCAGTGCGTGGCGGAGATGGCAAAGATTCTCCAATAACCTTGATGACAATTGAGGTGTAGAGATAGATGAAGAAATTCAAATTCTCCCTGGATTCTGTGCTGTCCTACAAGCAGCAGGTGCTGGACGCCCTGAAGGGCGAGCACGCCGCCATCCTGGCCCAGGTGCGAGAGCAGGAGGCGGTGCTGGAGGCTGCCTGGCAGAGCTACCGGGACTGCGACGCGGAGTACCGCCAGCGCAAGGCGGAGGGCATCACCATCACCGACGCCATGGTGTACCAGAACGGCCTGCGGGTGCTGGAGCGGGACATCCAGCGGGAGACGGAGAAGCTGGAGGCCCTGCGAAAAAAAGAGGAGAAGAAGCGCCAGGAGGTGGTGGACGCCAAAATCGATACCTCCTCCATCGAGAAGCTGAAGGAGCACAAGCTGGAGGACTACCACAAGGCGGAGCAGAAGGCAGAGGAGGTTCTCATCGACGAGTTCGTCAGCTCCGCCCGGGCCCGGGCCGGCATCGGCGCGTAAAATAGATTGGTTCCAGTCGGCGCTTGCGCCGTTTGGAATATAGATCATCATCATGAAGAAAGGAGGAAAAACAAGATGGAACAGAGCAACAATGTGGCCCTGAATCTGCTTCAGGCCGTGGCGTCCCAGACCCAGCTGCCCAGAACGGGCAAGAGCGACGGGGACAGCGACTTCCAGAAGCTGATGGACAAGGCCAAGTCCGGCCAGCCGGACAGCGGGATCGACCAGTCCAAGACCGACAAGCCCGCCGCCTCCAAGAAGCCGGAGAAGGCCCCCGCCCAAGACAAGAAAAGTGCCGAGGAGGAAGCTCAGGAGCAGAATCCGTGGGTGGTTGTGGGCCATGTGGATCCGTCCCTGCTCCAGCCCGTCACGGTGGAGATGCCTGACACCGGGGAAAAGGTGACGATTTTGACGGGCAACTGGATCGGGGGGGGAGGCCTCGAACGGATCCCCACGGAGGAAGGCGCCGCCATGCAGGAGCAGGGGAACGGGACAATCCCCGCGGCCCAGCCCCAGGTGATGGACGTGTCCGACCCGGAGGCCGACGCCATCCTGGAGGCCACCGACCCCACCGTGGAGCACGGCCCCGCCCAGATGCTGGAGAAGCTGGCGGATCAGGTGGCCGGGACGGAGGAGAAGGCCCCCGAGCTGTTCCAGGCCAAGGAGACGGACGCGAACACGGAGGTGGAGATCACCGACGCGGATCAGGGCCCCCAGCAGTTGTTCCATGACGTGAAGGCGGCTCCTGTGAAGGTGGGCGAGGCCTACGACGTGGAGCAGGCGGACAAGGCGGACGTGGCCAAGCAGATCGACACCGGGCTGGCTCAGGCCCTGGAGCAGGGCGAGTCCATGGTGCGCATCCAGCTCACCCCGGAGAACCTGGGCAGCGTGACGGTGGAGATCACCCGCAGCGCCGAAGGGCTCATCCGCGTGGCCCTGAACGCCCACAGCGGCGAGACCCGGAGCCTTCTGGAGCGCCACGCCGGCGAGTTGCAGGGGCTGCTGTCCAGCCGCACCCAGCAGGATGTGGAGGTCAACATCCAGCACAACCAGGAGAGCCAGCAGAACCAGAACCAGCACCCTTATGACGGGCACAACGGCCACGGCCAGAGCGGCCAGGAGGAGCGCCGCCAGTCCCGCCGGGAGCAGCCCGAGCACGGTCAGGACTTCATGCAGCAGCTTCGGCTGGGCCTGATCCCCGCGGACGAATAACACGGAAAGGAGTCAACCAACGATGAGCAGCAATTCTATGGCAGATATTGCGGGCCTGATCGGCGGCGTCAGCGGCCTCACCCCCAAGAACAGCACCAGCCGCAAGAACAACACCGAGCTGGATATGCAAGACTTCTTGCAGTTGATGATCGTCCAGCTTCAGAGCCAGACCATTGACAACGCCATGGACACCAGCGAGATGATGAACCAGCTGGTACAGATGCAGATGATCTCCGCCATCACCAACATGACCGAGACCAACGTGATGAGCTACGCCAGCTCTCTGGTGGGCAAGGTAGTCACCATCGGCATTCCCACCGAGGAGGGCCTGGAGGAGCGGGAAGTGCTCGTCACCGGCACCGGCGTGATGAACGGCCAGCAGGTGATCTTCGGCAAGGACAACACCGGAAAGATCGAGACCTACGGGCTGAACCAGATTATGGCCGTGGGCCAGCTTCCCCCCATTGAGGATACGGAGGATCCCGAGGATCCGGAGAAGCCCGGCGAGGGCGGTGACGTGGAAGGCCCCGGTGACGGCGGTGACACCACCCCCCCGGTGGACGGATCCGGCGACGGCCAGGGAACGGGAACCGACTCCCAGTACGACGGAACCCAGGGAGCTCCCACCGATTGAAATCGAGGTGACAGAAGATGATCCAACGTGTATCAGGACTGCCGCGCACGGACGCGCCACAAGCCCGGGTACAGCCGCGGGTACCGGCGGGCGGCTTCGGCGCTATGCTCCAGCAGGAGCTGGCACGCCAGGAGCAGCCCCAGGGCGTGGAGTTCTCCAAGCACGCCATCTCCCGGGCGCAGGAGCGGGGGATCGAGGTCACGCCAGATCTGATGGACCAGCTGGCGGGCAGCGTGATCCGGGCCCAGGCGAAGGGGGCCACCAACATCCTGGCGATGGACGCGGATAAGGCATTTATCATCAATGTGCCCAACGCGAAGGTGATTACAGCCATCACTCAGGAGGAAATGCGAGAAAATATCTTCACCAATATTGACGGCGCCGTGTTCCTGTAATAGAATAGACAAGTTAAAGGCAGGACCGATTTCGGATGCCTTCGCCCTCCGCCCGATTGGCGGGGGGCGGCCGGCGCCAAACCGAAAGGAGTAATTTTTCAACCATGACTGGTGCAATGTATGCGGCAATTGCGGGTCTGCGGACCCATATGCAGAACCTGAACGTCATCGGCAACAACGTGGCCAACGTGAACACCACCGGCTATAAAGCCGGCCGCTCCGTGTTCCGCACCTCCATCTATACCACTCTGTCCGGCGGCTCTGACGGCACCGCTACCGTGGGCGGGCGCAACCCCTCCCAGATCGGCTACGGCGCCAACATGAGTACTGTGGACATTGATATGAGTACCGGCAACTACAACGTCACCGGCAACCCCACCGACATGATGCTGGACGGCGACGGCTTCTTCCTGGTGGGCGACAAGACCATCGCCCAGAACTTCACGGGCAATGAGACTGATGTAAGTATGCTGACCTCCCTCACCCTCTCCCGGACGGGCGACTTCGGCTTCAAGGCCGACGGCTACCTCACCGACGCCCGGGGCAACGTGGTGTACGGCTTCCTGTGCACCGGAGTTGCTGACGAAGAATATGTCGCATCTGACATAGGCAAGGCCCGCGGGGCAAAACTGGGCGACCCCATCTTCAGCGACCAGCTGGTGCCCTTGCGCCAGCCCCGGGTGTGGAAGGACACCACCGGCGCCATGCACGTGGGCTACCCCCGGGTGGGCGGCGGCATCGATGAAGGGACGCCGGCTGCTGGAAATAACCCCGCCGTTCCGGGCGATGCCAATGCAGAAAAATATAAAGATAAACTTCCGGATGATTATATGGAAGACGACAAGCACATCTTGGACTACGGTTCTTATAAGGATGCCCAGGGCAACGTGGTGGCGTCCGAGTATTCCCTGGCCTACTTCACCAACATCACGGTGGACAACGCCACCGGCATGATCACCGCCACCTGCACCGACGTGGGCAACCAGGTGATCACCATCGGCTGCGTGGCGGTGGGCAGCGTGACCAACCCCAACGGCGTCACCCAGATCGGCAACACCTACTACCAGGCGGGCGAGGGCTCCGGCGACCTGGTGGTGAACACCCTGGGCGGAGCCGGCGCGAATATGGGTATTTATTACGCGAACGGATCTTTACGGGGCGACGGCAAGACCAACATGGCGGTCGATGCTACCAACGCCATCGACGGCTGCCGCCTGCGCACCGGCGGCAAGACCTCTATCATCTCCGGCGGTCTGGAAATGTCCAAGACCGACCTGGCCCAGGAGATCGCCAATATGATCGTCACCCAGCGCGGCTATCAGGCCAACACCCGTATCATCACCGTCACCGACTCCATGCTGGAGGAGCTGGTGAACATGAAGCGCTGATCCTGACCACTGAACCAAATGCCGGGAGGAGGGCCGCTGGCCCTCCCCCCGGTCTGCCCGCCCTTGTCCCCCTTGTCCGTCAGGAATATGGAGGTTGACACTATGATTCTTTTGACAAAGCGGAACCACGAGAAATTCCTTGTGAACCATCTCCAGATCGAGTACATTGAGACCATCCCTGAGTCCAAGATCGTCATGATGAACCACGACTTCTACCTCGTGCGCGAGAGCACCGAGGAGATCATAGAGAAGATCGCCCGCTACAACGCCAAGGTGATGGA
>CAJTYK010000025.1 GCA_910584285.1 uncultured Oscillospiraceae bacterium | reverse complement strand
CCGGCACCGACGTGGCCAAGGGCGCGGCGGACATGATCCTCACCGATGACAACTTCGCCACCATCGTCAGCGCCGTGGAGCAGGGCCGGGGGATCTACTCCAACATCAAGAAGGCCATCCACTACCTGCTGTCCTGCAACATCGGGGAGATCATTACCCTGTTCCTGGCCACCCTGTTCAACTTCCACCAGCCCCCCCTGGTGGCGGTGCAGCTGCTGTGGCTCAACCTGGTGACCGACTCCCTGCCCGCCCTGGCCCTGGGCATGGAGCCGGTGGAGGCCACCGTCATGGAGGAAAAGCCCCGCCCGGCCTCCCAGCCTCTGTTTGACAAAGCGTTCTCCTTCCGGCTGGCGTGGCAGGGGGTGATGGTGGGCCTGCTCACCCTGGCGGCCTACTGGCTGGGGGAGTACGTGCTCAGCGACCCCAATCTGGCGGACGCCACCGCCAACACCATGGCCTTTGCCACCCTCACCTTCTGCCAGCTGTTCCACGCCTTCGACGTGCGCAGCGAAACCCAGTCCATCGCCCACCTGGGCCTGCTGTCCAACCCGGCCATGAACAAGGCGTTCCTGGCGGGCATGGCCCTCCAGCTGGCGGTGCTGCTGGTGCCGCCCTTCCAGGCCATTTTCCGGGTGTGTTCCCTCACCGGGGTGGAGTGGCTGGTGGTGCTGGGCCTGTCCCTGACGCCGCTGGTGATCTGTGAGATCGAAAAGGCCGTCCGGCGGGCACGCACCCGCGGATAAGCTGTCCGGGTTTCAAACGGCGGCGGGCCCAGGGCGATGCAGGCCGGTGGCGCACGCTTATCGCCGGCCGGGCCGAAGGTGAGACCGTCCGCCCTGCACCCCGAGAACCGCGCACAAAAGCGGCGGGAGGAAGTTTCCTCCCGCCGCTTTTGCTGTTTTGAGCCCCCCGTTTATACTAATTCTTCATAAAACGGTGAAACCGTTTTATGGGGCTGCGGAACGCGGCCCGACGGCGAAGCCGTCAAGAAGGTTGTCAATCCTTTTCTTGGCGCGCCGCAGGCGCGGCGGCGCGAAGCGCCGCGATAAAAAGGTTTTAACCTTTTTATCAAGAAACAGTATTACTTCACCCGGACCTCCTCCACGAAGGCCCGGTGGAGGAAGGTGACGATGGTGCCCCGATTGCAAACCGTGTCGGGGCTGAACTTACCGTTGCCGGTGCCGTTGGTGATGCCCAGATCCACCGCCCAGGACACCGCGTTGGCGTAATACATACTGGCGGGAATGTCGGAGAAGCTGGCCGTCCCACCGCTGGGTCTGCCAAAGGCCGCCCAGATATAGTCCATGGCCTGGGCCCGGGTGCAGGGCCCGTCGGGGCCGCCGTTGGCACTCAGATTGGTGAGCATCCCCTTCGAGTTAGCCCAGCCCAGGGCGTCATAGGCAAAATTCCCGGGCTGTACGCCCACCCAGGAGGGCGGGACAAAGGAGCTGCTCTTGGGCTCCCCCATGGCCCGCCACAGGAAGGTGATGATTTGGGCGTGGGTGCAGTTCTGGGTGGGGGAGAACTTGGTGTCGGAGGTGCCGGTGGTAATATTGCCGGACACCGCCCAGTTCACCGCTTTCTCATAGAACGCCCCGGCGTCCACGTCGCTAAACGTCCCGGCGTAGCCGGACAGGGCGGCGCGGAGTCTGCCCTGATCGAAGGTCTTGTAGGAGGCGTAGTAGACGGGTCGGCAGTTTTTGTCCAGCACCACCACGGCGGGCATGGTGGCGGTGGCGCCCTGGGCGTACGTCCCGT
Source organism: uncultured Oscillospiraceae bacterium (assembly GCA_910584285.1). Lineage (GTDB taxonomy): Bacteria > Bacillota > Clostridia > Oscillospirales > Oscillospiraceae > Enterenecus. The sequence goes on along the minus strand of CAJTYK010000025.1, from coordinate 29,341 downwards.
CGCTGCTGTCGCTGACATCCCAGAAAGCCAAGTCATAGGGGTTCTGATCCGCGCTGGTGGCGGCCACATGGACATAGGACGGATTGGCCTCCACATACTCCCGCACCTGGAGGATCCCAGCCGCATCATTCAGCCTAATCTCCATCAGGTAGATCCTGCCGCCGCGCACACCCAGATCCGCCATCTCCGTCTGGACGGTCTTGAGGGTGGACAAGGTATTGGTGCTCTCCACGCTGCCCAGCACCAGCACCGACACGTCCGCCCCGATGGAGCCCAGGGTGTACTCCCGGTCGTCAAGGCTGCGGCCGCTGGGGGCCAGCTCGTGGACGGTCAGGTTCTCGAAGTCGGTTTTCAGCCCGGACGGCGCCGGCGTGGGCTCCGGGGTGGGGGTGGGCTCCGGGGTGGGTGTGGGCGTCGGCGTCGGGGTGGGGGTGGGTTCGGGCTCGGGCGTCCCCGACAGGGAGGCGGGATCCAGGCGGGCGGAGGCCAGGATCAGGATATCCTCGCCGTAAATCTGTGTGGTTTCGTCGTCCTTGTAGGTGTAGTAGTCTGTTGCGGCTTTATAATAATACCCGTTGGGCAGATCAAACCGCGGGATATTGATGCTAAAACCGTTCATCGTGGAGTTGGCGCTGCCCACCAGGAACCAGGCATCGGCCTGGCCGTCCTGGCCCCGCTTGCCGTCACAGGCGGTCAGATCCGCCATATAGGTCTTGCCGTTGACCCGGACGGCGTTCCACATATGGTCACCATCGGTCACGCCAGTCACCAGATAGCAGTCGATGCTGTTGGAGAAGGTGGAGATATCGCACAGGTACTTGAATGCCTTGGAGTAGCCCTCGCAGACAATGTTGGTTTTGGGGTTGTTATCGAAGGCGTTGATCAGCTGCCAAGGCGCCCCGTAGTAGTCGTCGTATTGAACCGCGTTATTGTCGTACTCTACCTGGGCGCAGATGTAGTCCCGGTAGGCCACCAGCTTCTCATAGTCGGATTTTCCGCTGTTCTGCTGCACCAGGCTCCGGGCGCTGTTCATGACGGCGGCAGCCGCCTTTGTCTTGTTGGGGTCGGGCTGATACTGGTAATAGCGATCCTCGCCGGGGACGTCCCGGGCGTAGTCCTCGGAGGTATAACACTCCAGCGTGAGCGTATCCACCAGCCCGGCACTGGTGTTCCTCCACTTCCACGAACAGCCTTCCGTTTTGTCGTACCAGTACTGTTCATAAGGGCAGTCCACCAGGATCGCGTCAATTACCTTGTTAAGGCTGTCGTTCAGTCCGCTGGCCCTGATCCCCAGGCTTCTGAGGCTCAGATTAAAGATGGAACTGTCCAGCTGTCCGCTGGCCACCTGGGCAAACTTCTCCCTCACCAGGTTGAACAGGCCTTGTTCCGTGGCGGACAGTTTTTTGTTGGCATAGTTGGGGGCGATACGGTTCTGCCCCGAGCGGTGCGAGCCGTAGCCATCAGCCTCATCATACCGCTGCGCGTGATGCTCGCCGTGGCCTCCGGCCACCTCCCCCTCGGGCTCCCAGGCCGCAAAGGCCTGCCCGCCCAGCCCAAGACACAGGCTGAACGCCAGGAAAAATGCCAAAATCCGTTTTTTCATGCTCCTCTCCTCTTTCCCATACAATCGGCCCGGCCCTCCATCACCGCGTCCATGGACGCGGCGGCGGCAGGCGCACGCTGTCATTATTATACCTTATCGGATCGGCGGATACAAGAAGTTTTTTCCGCCCCGCCTCCTCCGGATGGGTTTTTTTCACAAAAGCACCCGTTTTCCTGTTGATTTTTTGGGCGGATGAGTATATACTTTTGTATGGTTCTTTCCATTCCTAATTTACATTTCTATTTGGAGGTCAACGTTCATGAAAGATTTATACGTCGTAAGCTGCTGCCGCACGGCGGTGGGCTCCTTCCAGGGCTCCCTGGCCAACACCCCCGCATCCGACCTGGGCGCCGTGGTGGTCAAGGCCGCTCTGGAGCGCGCGGGGCTCAAACCCGAGCAGGTGGACGAGCTGATGTTCGGCTGCATCCTCACCGCCGGCCAGGGCCAGAACCCTGCCCGTCAGGTGGGCGTGAAGGCCGGCCTGCCCTTCTCCGTGCCCGCCTACACCGTGGGTATGGTGTGCGGCTCCGGCATGAAGTCTGTCATCGAGGGCGCCCGGGCCATCCTGGCCGGGGACGCGGACGTCATCGTCTGCGGCGGCACCGAGAACATGACCATGGCCCCCTATTCCGTCCCCTCCGCCCGCATGGGCGCCCGCATGGGCAACACCAAGATGGTGGACACCATGGTGAACGACGGCCTGTGGGACGCCTATAACAACTACCACATGGGCACCACCGCCGAGAACATCTGCGACGTGTGGGGCATCACCCGGGAGGAGCAGGACGCCTTCGCCGCCAGCTCCCAGCAGAAGACCGAGGCCGCCCAGGCCGCCGGCAAGTTCGTGGACGAGATCGTCCCCGTGATGGTGAAGAAGAAGAAGGAAATGGTGGAGTTCAAGGTGGACGAGTTCCCCAAGGCGGGCGTCACCGCCGAGGGCATCGCCAAGCTGCGCGGCGCGTTCCCCGTGGGCCCCGACGGGGTGGAGGACGAGGTCGTCCACACCTTTGAGGTCACCGGCGTCCATGAGGCCGACGCCCACAAGCACGTCCAGCGGGTCACCGCCGCCAACGCCTCCGGCATCAACGACGGCGCGGCCGCCATCGTGCTGTGCTCCGGCGAGGCGGTGGAGAAGTACGGCTTGAAGCCCATGGCCAAGCTGGTGAGCTGGGGCCAGGGCGGCGTGGATCCCAAGATCATGGGCGTGGGCCCGGTGCCCGCCTCCCGTCAGGCCATGGAGAAGGCCGGCCTGACCATCGACGACATCGACCTGGTGGAGGCCAACGAGGCCTTCGCCGCCCAGTCCATCGCCGTGGCCCGGGAGCTGCACTTTGATATGTCCAAGGTCAACGTCAACGGCGGCGCCATCTCCATCGGCCACCCCGTGGGCGCGTCCGGCGCGCGGATCATCGTCACCCTGCTCCACGAGCTGCAGAAGCGGCCCGAGGCCAAGCGGGGCCTGGCCACCCTGTGCATCGGCGGCGGCATGGGCGTCGCCACCATCTTCGAGAAGGTGTAATCCCACACCAGCCCACCAATCCGCCACAGAAAGGAGACTGTAAAATGCCCTCTGAGAACGAAATGAAAAAGATTGAGCTGGCCACCCTGTATGAGCTCCGCCTGACCATTTCCGAAAGCGACAAGACGGACTATACCAAGGAGGAGCTTTTGCAGCTCCTCGACCAGATTGCGGTTGTGAAAAAGTAGTCCCTTCGGCCTGGGCGGGCCCACGCCCGCCCAGGCCGCAAAAAAATATTTTTTGGGAGGTAAGTTTCAATCATGGCTAAAATTACATCTATCACCGAAGCCGCTGCCCTGATCAAGGACGGTATGACCGTTATGGTGGGCGGCTTTTTGGGCTGCGGCGGCCCGGACAAGCTGATGCACGCTCTGGCTCTGTCCGGCGTGAAGGATCTGACTGTCATCTGCAACGACGGCGGTCTGCCCGGCGGGCGTCTGCTGGGCGTGCAGGAGCTGATCCACAACGGCCAGGTCAAGCACCTCATCGCCACCCACATCGGCATGAACAAGGAAGTGGGCCAGATGATGAACGAGGGCACCATGAAGGTCACCCTGGTGCCCCAGGGCTCCCTGGCGGAGAAGATCCGCGCCGGCGGCTACGGCCTGGGCGGCGTGCTCACCCCCACCGGCCTGGGCACCCCCGTGGGCGTGGGCGCTGAGGACGCCTCCGGCACCGGCACCAAGGAAGCCATCACCATCGACGGCAAGGAGTACCTGCTGGAGCGGCCCATCCGCGCCGACGTGGCCTGCATCTACGGCTCCGTGGCCGACAAGTACGGCAACGTGAAGATCCACGGCACTGCCCGCAACTTCAACACCGTCATGGCCGCCGCCGCCGACACCGTCATCTGCCAGGCTGACGAGGTGGTCGAGATGATCGATCCCGACGAGGTGCTCATCCAGGGCGTCCTGGTGGACTATATTGTGGGAGGGAAAAACTAATGGAAAAGGGAATGATTAAGGGCTTTATCGCCAAGCGGGCTGCCAAGGAGTTCAAGGACGGCGATTTCGTCAACCTGGGCATTGGCCTGCCCACCATGATCCCCTCTTATTTGCCCGATGACGTTCACGTGATCCTGGAGGCCGAGCTGGGCATGGCCGGCGCGGGCAGCAAGCCCGAGATCAACGACTTCAACGTGTGCGACGCGGGCGGCTCCTCCTCCTCCGTGGCGGTGGGCGGCGCGTTCATTGACTCCGCCACCTCCTTCGGCCTGATCCGCGGCGGCCACGTCAACGCCACCGTGCTGGGCGCCCTCCAGGTGGACGAGAAGGGCAACCTGGCCAACTGGATCATCCCCGGCAAGATGGTGCCCGGCATGGGCGGCGCCATGGATCTGTGTGCCGGCGCCAAGAAGGTCATCGTCACCATGGAGCACACCCAGAAGGGCGCCCCCAAGATCCTGAAGGAGTGCACCCTGCCCCTGACGACTCAGACCTGCGTCACCAAGATCATCACCGAGATGTGCGTCATCGACGTCACCCCCGAGGGCCTGGAGCTGGTGGAGATCAACCCCGAGTTCACCGTGGAGCAGGTGCAGGCCGCCACCGAGGCCACCCTCATCGTCAAGGGCGAGCCCAAGAGCATGGTGGACTGAGTTACTTTTTCTCGAGAGAAAAAGTAACCAAAAAGAGCTTGAAGCCGCTTCTGTTGTGGGCGCTTGTGGAACGCTTTGCGACGGTGACCGCCGAGTTGCTTTTCCTCACGCCAAAAGGGCGGTTGGGTTTCGCTGGCCGCTTTTGCGGCGGAAGCCATCGGGCTGTTTCAACCTAAATAGGCCAGAGGGGCCCCCGGTTTTTGCCGGGGGCCCTTCTTATTTGGGGATATGAATGGTCAGGGTGATCTCGCTGTCCGTCTCCTCCCGGCCGCATTTCGCGTCCACCCCGGCGGACTTCATCACCGCCAGCCCCCGATTCACCGTGTTCAGGAACAGCCGCACGTCTCGGATCTTATAGACCGGCTTGGCCGTCCGGGGCAGCTTCCGCCCAACCCACAGGCGGTCAATGTACTCCTCCGTCTTGGCCACGTTGAGTTGATGCTTTAGGATGTACTCCACGGCAAGGCGCTGCCGATCCGGGCTGTCCAGCCGGAGCAGCGCCCGGGCGTGGCGTTCGGTGAGGTGGTGGGCGCGGAGGGTGTCGATGACGTCCTGGGGCAGCTTGAGCAGCCGCAGCTTGTTGGCCACCGCCGACTGGCTCTTGCCCACCCGCCGGGCAGCCTCCTCCTGGGTAAGCCCGCCCTGATCCATCAGGCGACGCAAGGCGGCGGCCTCCTCCCACACGTCCAGATCCTTGCGCTGGAGGTTTTCCACCAGGGCCAGCAACGCCGACGTCTCCCCATCCGCCTCCACCGGCAGGCAGGGCACAGCCGGCAGGCCCGCCAGCTTGGCCGCCCGCAGGCGGCGCTCTCCCGCCACCAACTCCCAGCCGGTGGAAGTGCGCCGGACGGACAGGGGCTGGAGCACCCCCACCTGCTGGATGGACTGGGCCAGCTCCGCCAGCTCGTCCGGCTGGAACTCCCGCCGGGGCTGGCCCGGATTGGGCCGGATGGCCCCCACCGGCAGCTCCAGCACCTGCCGCTTGGACATCTTGGGAAAGAGGGACATAAAAACCGCCTCCCTGCTTTAGTATGTGGGCTTGTCCCCATCATACCGCCCACAGGGAGGCGGATTCCATCGAAGGAGGGCGTGCCCCCGCAAAAAGGGGCGCGAGGACGGACGGCTCTTACCCCACCCCGCCGCTCTCCACGGGGCCGGGGGTGGACTGGGGCTGGCGCTGGGCCGCCAGGGCGCTCTGGTAGGCGGAGTATTTGTTGTAGAAGTCCACCACGTCCAGCCCGTCCATGGCAGGGGCCCAGGTGAGCTCCGCCCCCTCCGCCAGGGGGGCCAGCTCCTGATCCAGCAGGTACTGGCGGCACTCGTCGGCGTAGCTCTGGAGATCCGCCACCTCCCCCCGGAGGATGATGTGGTAGCCGTAGTCGGACTCCACCAGCCCGGACAGCTCCCCGGGCTTCAGGGCAAAGGACGCCTTCTCAAACTCGGGCACCATATCGCCGGGAACGGCGGTGTATCCGTCGGGGGCGCCCAGGGCGCCGCTCTCGTCCCGGCCGTCTTCGCTGAGCTCGTTCATCAGCCGGTCAAATTCAGCGGCCAGGTCGTCCGCCCCTTGGAGCTGGGCCAGGGTATCCTCTGCCTGCTTCTTTTTCTCCGCCACCTGCTCCGCGGGCAGGGGCTGACGGTTGTCGTCCACCGTCTTGAACAGGATATGCTTCACCTGGTAGACGTAGTTGTTCAGCATCTCGTCGGTGGCGGCGGGTATGAGGGCAGCCTCCACGTTGTCATAATAGGTATCGGTGAGGAACAGGTACTCCAGCGATTCGTCGGACAGGCCGAAGGCGTCCTTTAGCAGCTGGTAGTTGTCCTCGCCGTCCTGCTTCATGGCGTCCCTGGCGGCCTGCACCTGGGCGTCGGTGGGCAGGCAGCCCAGCTCCGCCGCCCGCTGCCGCAGGACGGTGTAGTAGGCGGCGATATTGGCGGCGCTGTTTACCATGAGATCGGCGAAGGTATCCTCTCCGTTGGGGTCGGGCTTGTCGGTGAGCTGGAGGCCGAACATCCCGTACTGGGACATAAAGTTGCCGCAGCTCATGCCCAGCCAGTAGAGCACCAGATCCGCGGGCAGCTGGGTGCCGTTGATGGTGAGCAGGGTATCCGAGCCGGACAGTCCGGCGGAGAAGGCCAGCGCGTCCTGGGACAGATCCACCTGGATAGTGGGGGTGGGCTCGGGATCCCCCGAGGGCTGGGCAGAGGGCAGGCCGGGGGAGCCGGTGGGGTCGCCGCCCGTGGGCTTGCCGGCCAGATCGCAGGCGCACAGGGACAGGGCCAGAGCCCCGGACAGGGCCAGGGCCGCAAGACGTTTCCAGTTTTTCATTTCATGCTCCAATCGTGAGATCATAGATTTGTCAGGGGTCAGCCATACAGGGGATTATACACCACTGAGCCCTGAAATGCAACTCAGGGCCCAGGGGCGGCCAGCAGGGCGGCGTACCGCTCCACCGCCTGGGCGGCGACGCGCAGGGGATCCTCCCCCTTCCGCAGCTTCAGGCTGAGGGCGGGTTTCTCCTCCGGGACGAACACCATCCGCCCGGGGTACTGCCCCGCCAGGGCGGCGATGGCCTCCAGGTCGAGGCGGTCCAACAGGAAGGACAGCGCCCCCGCTTTCTGGGTGATCTCGGTGATGGCGCACTGGGCCGCCTGCCCCCGGAGCAGGGCCACGGCGATCAGGTTGTTCACCTGCCGGGGCGGGTCACCGAAGCGGTCGATGAGCTCGTCGGTCATGTCGTCCGCGTCCTCCGGGGTGCGGATGCGGGCGATGCGGCGGTAGAGGTCCATGCGCTGCTCCGGGGAGGGCACGTATTTGTCCGGGATGGAGGCCGCCACCGTCAGATCCACCGCGCACTCCACCGGTCGGACGGGGGCCTCCCCTTTCTCCTCCAGCACCGCCTCCTCCAGCAGCTTCAGGTACAGGTCGTAGCCCACGCTCATGAGGAAGCCGGACTGCTCTGGGCCCAGCAGGTTGCCCGCCCCCCGGATCTCCAGATCCCGCATGGCGATCTTGAAGCCGGAGCCGAACTCGGCGTACTCCCGGATGGCACTCAAACGCTTGGCGGCCACCTCCGTGAGCACCTTGCCCGCCCGGTAGGTCATATAGGCGTAGGCCCGCCGGGGGGAGCGGCCCACCCGGCCCCGGATCTGGTGGAGCTGAGCCAGCCCCATCTTGTCCGCGTCCTCGATGATCAGGGTGTTCACGTTGGCGATGTCGATGCCCGTCTCGATGATGGTGGTGCACACCAAAATGTCCACCTCCCCGTCGGACACCCGGGTCATCACGTCGTTGAGCTCCTCCTGGCTCATTTTGCCGTGGCCCACGGCGATCTCCACATCGTCTCCCAGCAGCTCGCGGATTCTGGCGGCGGTGCGCCCGATGGTCTCCACCCGGTTGTGGAGGTAGTACACCTGCCCGCCCCGCTCCAGCTCCCGCCGCATGGCGTCACACAGCACCGACCAGTCGTGCTCCAGCACATAGGTCTGCACCGGCTGGCGGCTGGCGGGGGGCTCCTCGATGGCGGACATATCCCGGATGCCGCTTAGGGCCATATTCAGCGTCCGGGGGATGGGGGTGGCGGACAGGGTGAGCACGTCCACCTGCCGGGAGATCTCCTTCAGCCGCTCCTTGTGGGTGACGCCGAACCGCTGCTCCTCGTCCACCACCAGCAGGCCCAGGTCCTTGAACCGCACGTCCTTTTGCAGCAGCCGGTGGGTGCCGATGAGCACGTCCACCGAGCCGTCCTCCACCCCCGCCAACGTCTTTTTGATCTGGGCGGGTGTGCGAAAGCGGCTTACCAGGTCGATCTCCACTGGGTACTTGGCGAACCGCCCCCGGGCGGTGAGGTAGTGCTGCCGGGCCAGCACGGTGGTGGGCACCAGGATGGCGGCCTGCTTGCCGTCCAGCACGCACTTCATGACAGCCCGCAGGGCCACCTCCGTCTTGCCGTAGCCCACGTCGCCGCACAGCAGCCGATCCATGGGCCGGGGGGCCTCCATGTCCCGCTTGATCTCGGTGACGGAGCGGAGCTGATCCTCCGTCTCGTCATAGGGGAAGTCGTCCTCAAACTCCTTCTGCCAGGGGGAGTCGGGGGCGAAGGCGTACCCCGGCTGCCGCTGCCGCTGGGCGTAGAGCTGGATCAGCCCCTTGGCCAGATCCTTGACCGCCTTCCGGGTGCGGGCCTTGGCCTTTTCCCAGTCGGTGCCGCCCAATTTAGATAGCTTTTTCTTTTCCGGGTCGTCCCCGCCGCCGATGTACTTGGAGATGGCGTCCAGCTGGGTGGCGGGGACGTAGAGGGTGTCGGTTCCAGCATAAGCCAGCTTCACGTAGTCTTTATCCACCCCGTCCACCTGCATCTTCACCATGCCCACAAAGCGGCCGATGCCGTGGTGCTCATGCACCACCAGATCCCCGGGGGTGAGGTCGGTGAAGGAATCGACTTTGCGCCGGTCGGCGGCGTGCTTGAGGCGCTTGCCCTTCCGCCGGGGCTCGTTCCCCCCCTCGGTGAGCACGGCGTAGGGGCAGCCGATGTAGTCGAACCCGGCGGACAGCCCCCCCACGGCGATGGTGATCCCCCCGGGCTGGGGCAGGGCGTGGAGCTGGAAGTCCACGGCGGAGCGGATCTTCCGCTCCCGGAGGAGAGCCTGCAAATTCAGCGCCCGCTGCTCGCTGCCCACCAGCACCACAGACCCGGTGTTGGCGTCCTGGAGCTGGGTGAGGTCGGCGGCCGCCGCGTCCAGGCTGGCCCCGAAGGAGGGGAGCTGCCGGCCCTGGGCGGTGAGCACCGCCTTGGGGGGCAGGGGGGTGGCGGAGGTGGTAAAGGAGTCCAGGAAGCACAGGGCGTGCTCGGACAGCTGGGCCATCAGATCGTCCATGCCGGCGGCAAAGACGGCGTGCTTCCCCTCCACCTTCCCGCTCTCCAGCAGGGTTTTCACGTCCTCGCCCAGCTGCCACAGCCAGTTCTTGCCCCGCTCCGCCACCCGGCTGGACTCGGACAGGCACACGATGGCGTCCGGGGGCAGGTGGTGGGCGGCGGTGGCCAGAGCCTTGTACCGGGCGGGGAGGCGGCTGTCCCCCAGCCGCTGCCACTGTCCGTTTTCATCCTTCACGGGGAGCAGCTCGCTCACCGGCAGGAGCTCCGCTCTGTCCAGCCTGCCCGTCCGCCGCTGGGAGGACACGTCGAACAGCCCCATAGAGTCCACGTCCCGATCCCAGAACTCCACCCGCACCGGGCTGTCCAGGCCGGGGGAGAACACGTCTAAAATGCCCCCCCGCAGGGCAAACTGGCCGGGGCCCTCCACCTGCTGGCACCGGGTGTAGCCCAGGGCGGCCAGCCGGTCGGCCAGCTCCTCCGGGTCGTAACTGCCTGACGCATCGATCTCCACCACGTGGGCGGCCAGCTCCTCGGGGGGCAGGGTGCGTTGTAAGAGCCCCTCCACCGTAGCTGCGATGAGGGGGGCCTGCCCCCGGGACATGGCCCGGAAGGCGGCGATGCGCTGGTGCTCCCACTGGCGGGAGGCCACCGCCCCCTCGTGGAACAAAAACTCCCGGGCGCAGATCAGGGTGGCGGGCACGCCGGTCAGCGCCGTCACGTCGGCGGCGAGACGCTGGCACTCCCCCTCGTCGGCGCACACCAGCACCACGGGCGCCCCCAGCCGGGTGAGCAACCCGGCGGCGAAGTGGGCCCGGTGGACGGGGGACAGGCCGGACACCTCCGCCGGGGAGCGCCCGCCCTCCAGGGCGGCCTCCAGCCGCTGGTACTCCGGCACCGTATTCAGAATGTTCAGAAGCTGTTTCATGGGGCACCTCTGTGAACTCTGTAGGGCGCGACGACTGGGCGCCCCGTTTTACCAGATCTGCGGCGTGCCCGGTGGCCACGCCCTACATGGTTGATGGTTGTCAATTAAACTGGTTCATCGCCTTTTGCGGGCCGTCCTTTAAGAAGCACGCTACCGCCTCCGCCGTCCGCTCCGCTGCCTTGTCCAGCACCTTCCGATCCTCCCCCCGGAGCTTGCCCAGCACCCAGTCCGCCATGTCGTAGTCGGGGTGGGGCTTGCCCCCTACGCCGATCTTGATCCGGGGAAACTGATCCGTGCCCAGGTGCTGGATGATGCTTTTCAGGCCGTTGTGGCCCCCGGCGGAGCCCCCCGTCCGGATGCGCAGCTTGCCCAGGGGCAGATCCACGTCATCCGAGATCACCAGCACGTTGGCCGGAGGGATATGGTAGAACCGGGCGGCCTCGCCCACCGCCTCGCCGGACAGGTTCATGTAGGTGGTGGGCTTCATCACCAGCGCCCCCCGGCCCCCCACCTCTGCCTGGGCGGTGAGGGCCTTAAACCTCACCCGGCTGACGGAAAACCGCCCCTTGTCCGCCAGGGCATCCACAGCCAGAAAGCCCGCGTTGTGGCGGGTGCCGTCATACTTGTCTCCGGGATTGCCCAGGCCCACAATGAGCCAGGACACCGGGAGCTTTTTGGAAAACAGCATGGGAATCAACCTCCTGAAAAGGGCACAACCGCTCCGGGGCTTGCGCCCCGGAGCGGGTTTTCTCTCTCTATGATAAGCGGTGAAGGGGCCCCCGCAAAGCCGCCCTTCGGCTTTGTAGGGAGGGGAGGGACGGCGGAGCGGGCGGGCTTTCCCGCCTGCGGGGAAGCGAGTGCGCGCAGCCTACCCCGGCGTCAGCACCAGAGCTTGGACACGGAGCGCTCCTCGTAAATCCGCTCGATGGCCTCGGCAAACAGGTGGGCCACGGACAGATACTTGATCTTGGGGCACAGCTCCGCGATGTTCTCCTTGGGCTGGATGGTGTCCAGGAACACCACCTCGTCCAGCACAGAGTTATTGATGCGCTCGATGGCGGGGCCGGACAGCACACCGTGGCTGGCGCAGGCGGTGACGGACTGGGCGTGGCCGATCTCCACCAGGGCCTTGGCCGCGTGGCACAGGGAGCCGCCGGTGTCCACCATGTCGTCCAGCAGGATGACGTTCTTGCCCGTCACGTCGCCGATGATGTTCATCACCTCGGAGGAGTTGGCCTTCTGGCGGCGCTTGTCCACGATGGCCATGGGCATATCCAGCTTCTGGGCAAAGGAGCGGGCCCGGGCCACGCTGCCCACGTCGGGGGAAACGATCATCGTCTGGTCGTGCACCGGGGCGAAGCGGCGGAAGAAGTGATCCACAAACACGGGGGAGCCCATCAGGTTGTCCACCGGGATGTCGAAGAAGCCCTGGATCTGGTTGGCGTGTAGGTCCATCGTCAGCACACGATCCGCCCCCGCCCGGGTGATCAGGTTGGCCACCAGCTTGGCGGAGATGGGATCCCGGGGCTTGGTCTTGCGATCCTGCCGGGCGTAGCCGAAGTAGGGCACCACGGCGGTGATCCGGCCGGCGCTGGCCCGCCGGAGGGCATCGATCATGATCAGCAGCTCCATCAGGTTGTCGTTCACCGGGGTGCTGGTGGACTGCACCACGAACACGTCGGAGCCCCGGACCGTCTCATAGATGGAGACAAAATTTTCTCCGTCGGAGAAGGCGCCGGTCTCGGCGTTGCCCAGGGGGATGCTGAGCTCCTTGCAGATGCCCTGGGCCAGGGCCTTGTTGGAGCTGCCGGAAAAAATTTTCAAATCCTTGCCGTGTGAGATCATGCTTCGCAACTTCCTCTCTTAAATCAGTCGTCATTTGTTGAGTGGGAATATTGTCAATCCAAGCCGGATTTCAGCACAAAAGCAGGTTGGGTGCCGTTGGAAGCATTATATCAGATATGCCGAACTTTTGAAAGGTTTTTTCAGATTTTGGTCAAATTGTCCCATTTCACCAAAATCCTGTCGAAAAAAGGGAAGGAAGCGGTGAAAACGTCGAGAGTTCGGGGATCAGCCCCGGACAGAGACGGGCAGCCACCGCTGGATGCGCCGCATCCGGTGGAGGTGCGCCACCTCCAGAGTGGCGCAGAACTTGTCCGCCAGGTTCACCGCCACCGCCACCCGGGAGCGGGGCAGGTGCACCGCCAGGGGGAACATGTGGGATACGATGGCGTTCTTTTCGTTTTCGCTCAGGTCGGGGCACAGGGCGGCGGCGTTACGCAGGGCGAACTCCGGGTGATCCAGGCACTGGTTGCCCGGGTGGGCGGAGCGGTCGGCGGGGTCATAGAGGTACAGGTCGTGGAGCAGGCCCGCTCGGGCGGCGGCCCGGTAGTCCCAGCCGAAGTACCGGGCCAGCCGGAAGGCCACATAGGACACAAACAGGCAGTGATCAAAGCAGGTGGTGGAATAGTGCCGCTCCCATTGCTTCATGGAGGCCACCTCCCGGGTGTCCAGCAGGGGGGCCACGCAGTCCAGGAAGGCGGCGGTATTCAAATCATGTTTGGACATAGAAGAAAAGCTCCTTTATTGGTATCGCTGAACGCCTTCCCCGGGCAGGGGAAGGGCCGCATCGGTTCTTGACACTTGGCCCGCGTCTGTCAGGCCGTACATTGACATTATAGCAGGCCCGATCCATTTTGTCAGCAGTCTTTTCCCATGTTTTAAAAGGAATTTTTGACGAAAACTTCCTCCCTTGACAGGGCGGCGGGGATATGGTATGATAACTGTACTAATACGGATAGAACACCAGAAGGGAGGCGGGGCCATGCTCAGCCTGAATTACCGGGACAGCCGCCCCATCTACGAACAGGTGCGGGACGGGCTGCGCCGTCTCATCATCACGGGGGCCATCCCGGCGGGGGATAAGCTGCCCTCGGTGCGCTCCATGGCGGGCCAGCTGGCCATCAACCCCAACACCATCCAGCGGGCCTATGAATCCCTGGAGCAGGAGGGCTACGCCTACTCGGTGCCGGGGAAGGGGAGCTTCGCCGCCCTGCCCCGGGATGTCACCGACAAGCGCCGGGAGGAGCTGCTGGAAAGGCTGGACGCCATCGTGCAGGAGCTGGACTACCTGGGCATGAGCCGGGAGGACGTGGCCCGGCGGTGTACGCAGCACGGGAAGGAGGAACCGCAATGATTGAGGTAAAAAACGTGGTCAAGAGCTTTGACGGCTTCCATGCCCTGGACGGGCTCACCATGACGGTGCCCCGGGGGGCCATCTACGGGCTGGTTGGCCCCAACGGGGCGGGCAAGTCCACCATCCTGCGCCACCTCACCGGGGCCTACCGGCAGGATTCCGGCGAGATCCTGCTGGAGGGGGCCCCCATTTACGAAAACCCCGCCGTCAAGCGCCGCATGGCGGGTATCCCGGACGAGCTGTACTACTTCAACTCCGCCTCCACCCGGGACATGATGAAGTTTTACCGGGGGGTGTACCCCTCCTTCGACGGGGAGCGGTACGAAAAGCTGAAGGCGGCCTTCCCCGAGGTGGACGAGAAGCGGCCCATCCGCCGCCTGTCCAAGGGGATGCAGAAGCAGGCCGCCTTCTGGCTGGCCCTGAGCTGCAAGCCGGACTACCTGCTGCTGGACGAGCCGGTGGACGGGCTGGATCCGGTGATGCGGCGGCAGGTGTGGTCGCTGCTCATGGGGGATGTGGCGGAGCGGGGCACCACGGTGGTGGTGTCCTCCCACAACCTGCGGGAGCTGGAGGACGTGTGCGATCATGTGGGCATCCTGAACCACGGCAGGGTGGCGCTGGAGCGCTCCCTCAGCGAGCTACAGGGGGGCACAGTCAAGCTCCAGATCGCCTTCCAGACCGAGGAGCCCCCCGCCCTGCCGGAGGGGGTGCAGCTGCTCCACAGCGATCACACGGGGCGGGTGTACACCTACATCGTCCGGGGGAGCGTGGAGGACGTGGAGGCCCGGTTCAAGCCCCTGAACCCGCTGTTCCTGGAGGCCCTGCCCCTGACGCTGGAGGAGATTTTTATCTATGAAATGGGAGGTGAGGACTATGCGGTCCGGGACATCGTTCTTTGATGGGACGGTTTTCAAGAAAACCATCCTGCGGTACTGGCCCCTGTGGGGGGCGTATTTTGCCATCTGGCTGGTACTGCTGCCCCTGAACGGGCTGATGACCCTCCAGTACAGCACTGGGATGGGCTTCAACGGCGCCATGGGGAATTTCGCCCTCGACACCGTGCCCGCCACGGCCCAGGGCTTTGGCCTGGGCCTGATGGTGGTGTTCGGCGCGCTGTGCGCCATGGCGGTGTTCGGCCACCTCTACAACCCCCGGTCGGCCAACTTCTTCGGTTCCCTGCCGGTGCGGCGGGAGGGGCTGTTCCTCACCCACTACCTGGCGGGGCTGGCCTTCCTCCTCGTGCCCAACCTGGTGATCTGCCTGCTCACCCTGCTGGTGGAGCTGGCAGGGGGCGTGCTGTGCTGGGCCGGCCTGGGGTTCTGGCTGGCGGTGATGTGCGGGGAGGGGTTCTTCTTCTACTCCCTGGCGGTGTTCTGCGCCATGTTCACCGGGCACATTTTGGCCCTGCCCGTCTTTTACGGCATCGTCAACGCCCTGGCGCTGGGGCTATACGGCCTGCTGGAGCTGGTGTTCCATGGCTTCTATTACGGCTTCGCCGGCTTCCCCGACGGCGTGCAAACCGTGGTGAAGTGGCTCACCCCGGTGGTGTGCCTGAATGAGGCGGTGGCCGCCTATAACGTGAACTCTGCGCCGGGGTTCTCTCAGCTTGCGCCGGAGGATCTGGCGTATGTGGCCAGGGTGGGCGGCATCTGGGTGTCGGACAACCGCTATATGGTTGTGCAGGGCCTGGGCACGGTGGGCATTTACGCCATTGTGGCGGTGGTGCTGGCGGTGTGCGCCTTCCTGCTGTACCGCGTCCGGCGGCTGGAGAGCGCCGGGGACGTGGTGGCCGTCAACCCCATGAAGCCGGTGTTCCAGTACGGGGTGGCCCTGTGCGTAGGGATCGCCTTCGGTATGGCCACCGCCATGGTGGCCGGCGGCGGGGAGATCATGCTCATGGCCGCCATGCTGGTCTGGGGCGTGCTGGGGTACTTCGCCGCCCGGATGCTGCTGGAAAAGTCCTTCAAGGTATTCCATCACTGGAAGGGCGCGCTGGCGGTGGCGGTGGTGTTCGTGGCCCTGTTCTGCGTGGTTGGGTATGACCTCACCGGGTTTGAGACCCGGGTGCCCAACCCGGCCGGCGTGGACAGCGTGCACGTCAGCGGCATCAACGCGGTCTATCTGGGAGACGACGGCGACTATCTGAGCCTGGACGTCACCGAGCCCGAGGCCATCGAGCTGCTCGCCTCCCTCCACAGGTCGGCGGTGGAACAGCGGGACCGGGGCTGGGATTGGCGCAGCGAGGGCGAGTGCATCAGCACCAGCCTGGACCTGGACTACCGCCTGAAGGGTGGCGGGACGCTGTCCCGGCGGTACACCCTGTGGCTGGACCCGGACGAGGCGGCTCAGGAGGGCACAGCGGCCTGGGCCGTCCAGCGGCTCTATGACAACCGGGAGCTGTACTGGCGGGAATACGGCTTCGCCCAGCTGGAGGCGGCCCTGGCCAGCGGCGCGCGCCTGGATCGGCTGGAGGTGAGCTGCTACAAGGAAGCGGACGGCACGTATGAGTCGGGCTTCCTCTACGCCGCCGACGCCCGGACGGTGCTGGCGGCGGTGAAGGAGGACTTCTTTGCCGGACGCATGGGCGTGCGCCGGGTGGACGACCAGGAGCACTGGCACGTCAGGCCGGAGGCGGACTGCCTGACCTTCGTCTCCGGCGAGACGCCGGACGGCGGGTATTGCAACGTGCAGATCGCCCTTCAGGGCACGGCGTCCAGCACCCTGGCGGCACTGGAGGAGCTGGCGGACGAGCTGGAGCTGAGCGGGGGCTGGGCGGCGGACTTCCCGGACACCCAGATGGGGTAAAAACCGCCTTGCCTTTCCCAACCGGTTATGGTAAAATGGAGAAGGAAAGGAGCGGGTTCAATGAATATGCAGGAAAACTTCAGGCTGATCGAAGCGCTGGAGAGTGCGGGCTGGACGGCGGAGCAGATCATCAAGCTGATCAAGTATGTTGAGAGCGGCGAGGATCAGTACAAGCCCAACGTAGACAAGAAAAACTGAGCGGAAAACTGAGCAAGGCGCCGGGGTTGCCCCCGGCGCCTTTTTTTGTTATAATGCTGGAAAGCGCCCCCGGCCCCGTGCCGGGGAAATCTATCCTGCTACGGGAGGTCAATGCCATGCCGGGAAAAGAGGAATTCATCCAGATCTATCAGGAGCACATCCACCGGGAGGGCAGCGCCGAGCTGCTGGACTACCTGGACAACAAGAGCGACTTTTTCACCGCCCCCGCCTCCGCCCGGTTCCACGGCGCCTATGCCGGGGGGCTGTGCCAGCACAGCGTCAACGTGTTCCGCTGCCTGGAGGCCTACCTGGCCCGGGAGCGGGTGAAGGAGGTCTACGGGGTGGATTACCCCATGGAGTCCGTGGCCATCGCCGCCCTGCTCCATGATGTGTGCAAGGTGGGCCTGTATAAGCCGGGGTTCCGCAACGTGAAGGACGACGCCACCGGGAAGTGGTCAAAGGTGCCCACGTACAGCTACGAGGACAAGCTGCCCTACGGCCACGGGGAGAAGTCAGTGTACATCATCTCGGGCTTCCTGCGCCTCACCCGGGACGAGGCCATGGCCATCCGCTGGCACATGGGCTTCTCCGGCCCGGAGGACAGCCGCATGGTGGGGCAGGCCCTCCAGCAGTACCCCCTGGCCTTCGCCCTGGCCACGGCGGACATGGAGGCGTCGTATTTTTTGGAGGGGAAATGAGAAATCCTCCTCCCCGTTTTGCGGGGAGGAGGATTTCTTCCGTTTAATAGATACCGTCCAAAATCTCAATGGCCTGGGCCACGGCGTGCTGGTCACAATGGCCCAGGGGGGAGGCCCCCCGCGCCGCCAGCCAGTCCTTGACCTCCGGCGCGCAGTTGGCCGGGGCGAAGGGGATGGCGCTTAGCGCCAACATGGGGATGTCGTTCTGGTTGTCCCCCATGCAGTAGAACTGCTTCGGGTCGATGTGGAGCAGCTTGGCCGCCCGGGCCGCCATGGAGCCCTTGTGGCAGCCCTTGGCGGTGAGCTCCAGCAGGTAGGGGTTGGAGAAGATGGCCTCGAAGCTGTCCCCCCAGCACCGCAGCAGATGGGCCTGCACCGCCAGCAGATAGGCGTGCTCCTGCTCCAGCAGCACCTTCACCCAGGGGGTGGGCATCTCCCCGATGGGGCAGGGGATCTGGATCCCCCCCACCTTGTTCAGATGGGCGGTGGTGACGGCGTTGGGGTTGTGGACGTAGATCTCCTCCCCGTGGTAGGCCTCCACCGCCAGATCGGGGAACACCCGGCACAGCTGGGCCAGGCGGGCCGGGGCCTCCCCGTCCAGGTGGGTCTCCACCAGGCAGCGATCCGCCTGGTAGTCGTACAGCATGGCGCCGTTGGACAGCACCACCGGGGCGTT
This sequence comes from uncultured Oscillospiraceae bacterium, assembly GCA_910584285.1. Lineage (GTDB taxonomy): Bacteria > Bacillota > Clostridia > Oscillospirales > Oscillospiraceae > Enterenecus. The sequence continues at coordinate 11,247 of CAJTYK010000025.1, read as the reverse complement.
GAGCTCCAGCTTCTCCCGCTCAATCTGGGGGGTGAAGGTGCGGTGGGCCCGGCCGGTGGCGATGGAGAAGCGGCCGCCGTTCTGGATGAAATAGTGGATGGCGGCGCGGTTTTCCGGCGAGACGGTGTGGGCGGTATTATATAAGGTATCGTCATAGTCGGAGTAGAACAGCACGCCGCTGAATTTGCCCACAAAAATCAGTCCTTATTTCAAATCTTCCCCGTTGAGGAACCGCTTCAACGGGGTGGAATACAAAATCCAGGCCACCACGCAGGTGAGGACGATCTCCGCCCCCATATAGCTGCCGTTGTAAGCGAAGGAGTAGAAGGGGGCCGTCCAGCCGAACTCGTTGGGCCACAGGGCGTCCCAGATCCACCAGCCGGTGATGAAGTGGCACAGGAACCGCAGGATAAAGGTGACCACAATGCCCAGCACCAGCCCCAGGCGGGGCTCCTTCAGTCTGCCCTTGAACATCCCGGCCAGACCGAGGACGGTATAGGGCACGATGTAGTCCAGCAGGACGATGCCCGCCGCCATGAGGGCGGAGGTGGCGTACTGCACGTTGTCCAGGCCGAACACCAGCTGGAGTAGGCTGTAGGCCAGCCCCGCGATGAGCCCCCGGCCGCAGCCCCAGCGCCAGGAGATCAGCACCAGGGGCAGCATAGAGCACAGGGTGAGCCCGCCGCCCAGGGGGAAGTCGATCTTAAATGGGGGGTTGCTGAGGACAGTGCCGATGGCGATCAGGATGGCGCTCTCCACCAGCCAACGCGCGTTGCTGTGGGTCTTGTTCATTGTCATTCCTCCTGAAATAAGTATACCGCAATGCAAACGGTGCAATGCGGTAGCGGGAGAGACGACAACGGCCCGGTTTGTCGAATTCACTTCCTACGCCGGCATTACCCGGATCAGGTACGAGGGACCGGAGGCTGCGCTTCGCCTCACATCACAGCCGGGGATGACCCCCAGCGCCCCTGTGATATTCCATTCACTATGCGGTTGTCCCTATTGTAACGGAAGGGTGGGGCGCTGTCAAGTGGGGGTGGGCAAAAGGGCGAAAATTCGGGGTAATTTTTGGGGGTTTTGCCAAGTACACCAGAAAATGTGCCCCACACCCCCCAGATCCGCCAAAGGACAACAAGATATGCCCCAAAGATTTGGTGTTTTGTCCAGAGGCCGGAAAATCAGGGCTTGACGGGCGGGACAAATAGGTGTAGGATAAGGCTGTAACCATTTTGTAACCCTTACGCCTTTTTTGTAACTGGTTGCGGGATGGGCGGATACCCCAATCTCAACAGGAGGGACAGCTGTGAAGCGCACACACGACAGCCGCGAGCCCAAGGACGCGGCCACAGAGAGACCTGACGTGAGAGGCGAAAGCGACACAAAAGAAACCCTGGGGGGCGGGAAGGAGACCTCCTCCGCGCCCCAGTCCTGGAAGCAGTATATTGACCAGGCCATGCCCGTTCACGGGCAGGCCAAGCCGGAGCCGAAGCCGATTCCATCTAAGGCGGAGCGGCAGGCAGGCTCTGGTGGAAAGGAGGCGGCCCTGGCCGCCTGGGCCAAGCTCCGCCAGAGGGCCGGGGAGGCGGGGAAATCCGCCCTCCAAGCCGCCGGGGAGGGCTGGGACAAGGTGAACGGAGCCGCCGGCGGGGGCCTGAAGCGGGTGAGCCGAGGCGCGGGCAGGATCCGCGATATGGTGGCCCGACATCCGGTTTCTCCCCTGCTGTACGCCACGGTGGCGGCGGCGGTCATCTGCTGGACCGCCTTCAAGGGCACCTACGTCCGGGCCTATGTCATGGAGGTGGACGGCCAAGAGGTGGGCATCGTCACCAATGAGGACGAGGGCAAGGCCATCGTATCCAATGTGGAAACCCGGGCCGCCAGCGTGCTGGGCGAGGACTACGACTATCAGCCCCAGGTCACCTTTACTCCGGCCTACGCCGCCCCCGCCGCCCTGAGCGACGCCGGGGAAGTGGAGGAGACCCTGTTTCAGGACGTGGGGGCCTATATGACCGCCTACGCCATCTCGGTGGACGGGGTGGAGCTGGGCACCGCCGCCGACAGCGGCGAGCTGTACCGGATGCTGGACGAGATCGCCCAGCCCTATATCCCCGCCGACGCCGTCCGCTATGAGTTTGTGGAGGACGTGCAGGTCTACCCCGTGGAGCTGCCCGCCAACACCCAGTTTGACCTGGAGCCCATCCGGGCGGAGCTCAGCTCCCTGCGGGTGGAGCAGGCCACCTACGAGGTGAAGAAGGGGGACACTTTCAACGCCATCGCCTACTCCCTGGACATGATGCCCAACGAGCTGTCCGTGCTCAACCCGGATGTCATCGTCAACAAGCTGTGGGTGGGCCAGGAGCTCATCATCCAGCAGGCGGTGCCCCGGCTGTCCGTCCGGGTGGTGACCAACGAGACCTATGACCAGGTGATCCCCAGCCCGGTGGAGTATATCGAGACCGCGGAGCTGTACGTGGGCGACACCAAGGTGAAGGAGCAGGGCGAGGATGGCATGGCCATCGTCAACGCCCAGGTCACCTATGTGAACAACGTGGAGATGGATCGGGAGATCCTCAGCTCCACCACTACCAAGGAGGCCACCACCACCTACACCTACACCGGCACCACCCCCCGGCCTGTCACCGCCTCCAACGGCTACTTCATCTGGCCGGTGCGGGGCACCATCACCTCCAACTTCGGCGGGCGCACCCTCTGGGGCAGCTATGACTTCCATCTGGGGCTGGACATCGCCGTCCCCTATGGCACCGGCATCAAAGCCGCCGACGGCGGCACGGTGATCAAGTCGGGCTGGCATGGCAGCTACGGCAAGCTGGTGGCCATCCGCCACGACAACGGCATTGTCACCTACTACGGCCACAACTCCTCCCTGCTGGTAAGCGTGGGCGACAAGGTGTACCAGGGCCAGATCATCGCCCGGGCCGGCTCCACCGGCAACTCCACCGGCAACCACTGCCACTTTGAGGTGCGGGTGAACGGCACCAGCGTCAACCCCCGCAACTATCTATAACCCATTGTCCCGCCCCCGGAGCTGCCGAGGGCGGGCTTTTTTCCGCAGCTTCCACAATCCGGAGGGAAGCTGTGGAAGTTTTTAAAAAATAATCGAACAAATTTCCGAAATCCTCTTGACAAGCTCGAACAGATGGCGTATTATCTGGGACAAGAAAAGAACCTCGGTGGAAATCTCCCAAAACATCCCGGTTTATGGGACTGTAAATGCGGTATGCTCAGGCCAAACAGAACGAGGAGGCTTTAGCAATGAAAAAAACCATTTATCTGACCCAACAGAATCTGTGGCAGGGCGAGGCCGCGGGGCAGCGCCTGGAGCGGGCGTCCGGCGGAGAGGGCGGAGTGTCCCCCTGCTGGTGGGAGACAACGGCCCCGGCGGGCAAGGTGGTGGATCTGGCCGCGTGGAAAGCGGAGAACCTGATGGAGCTGGACGAGCTGGATCAGCCGGAGGACAGCTGGGAGGCGCCGGAGAGCGGCCTGGCGGCCTATGAGGGCCGGGAGCTGCACCGCCGCCCCCGGGAGAAGCATCGGGCAGCCCTGGCCCTGGGGGAGCTGGCCGCCACCCTGTCGGCGGCGGGGGTCATGGTGGCCCTGATTCTCCGGGTGCTGGTGTTCTGAACGGAAGATAGACGAAAAGCGGGCCGGACGGAGGGCCCGCTTTCGTTTTTTGTGATAAAAAGGGGAGCTATGGGTAATTTCCGCTTTACAAATGGGAATAAATATGATATGCTTCCAAAGTACGCCCCGTAATGGGGCGCCCGCCTGCTTAGTCCCGGGATAACGCCGCGAATCGCGGCATTTCACCCACCCATGACCCAGCGGCAGGGCAATCAAAACAGAAAGGTGGAACCTCCCATGATCCGCAAGGACCAAAAGACCTCCGTCATCGAGGCCAACCGCACCCACGAGACCGATACCGGCTCTCCCGAGGTGCAGATCGCCATCCTCACCGCCCGCATCCAGGAGCTCACTGAGCACCTGCGGGTGCACATCCACGACAACCACAGCCGCCGCGGCCTGTACAAGATGATCGGTAAGCGCCGCAAGCTGCTGGACTACCTGGCCAAGAAGGACATCGAGCGCTACCGCGCCATCATCGCGAAGCTGGGTATTCGTAAGTAAGGTTTTAGAACCTGTATTCACAACCTCAAACGCCGTCTGGACGGGTCTTTCCCCGCCATACTGCGTTGCGTTTTCTTGAAATACACAAAGTATTCCTGCGAAAACGCGCCTTGTCTGGCGGGGAAATCCCTCGCCCAGCCGACCTTCTCGGCTGTGAATACAGGTTCTTACAGCAGGGGCGGCGCGGATCACCGGGCCGTCCCTGTAAGCATTTCCCACCCCCGCGGGGGCGATGCTTTTAGCAGTTGAACATGGGTCCTGGCAACAGTCGGGGCTTATGTTCAAGTGCTAAAGGGTGGCTCCCCGGGAAACTTCACAATACGAAAGGAGCAAACACCCAATGTCAACCGTGATCAAGCACAAGCAGTTCGTCAACCACAAGGTGTACGAGACCACCGTGGCAGGCCGCCCCCTGTCCATCGAGGTGGGCAAGGTGGCGGAGCTGGCCAACGCCTCCGCCCTGGTGAAGTACGGCGACACCACCGTGCTGGTGGCCGTCACCGCCTCCGCCCGCCCCCGGGACGGCATCGACTTCTTCCCCCTGTCCGTGGATTTCGAGGAGAAGCTGTACGCCGTGGGCCGCATCCCCGGCAGCTTTATGCGCCGGGAGGGCCAGCCCTCTCTGCCCGCCGTACTGGCCAGCCGCCTCATCGACCGGCCCATTCGGCCCCTGTTCCCCTCCGACCTGCGCAACGACGTGGTGGTGACCTGCACCGTCATGAGCGTGGACTATGACTGCTCCCCCGAGGTCACCGCCATGATCGGCGTGTCCGCCTGCCTGTCCTACTCCGACATCCCCTGGGCCGGCCCCATCGGCTGCATGGAGGTGGGCTACTGTGACGGCAAAATTGTCATGAACCCCAACCAGGAGCAGAAAAAGACCTCCCAGATGGACGTGACCGTGGCGGCCACTATGGGCAAGGTGGTGATGATCGAGGCCGGGGCTAAGGAGATCCCTGACGACATCATGTACCAGGGCATCGTGGAGGCCCACGAGGAGATCAAGAAGCAGGTGGCCTTTATCAACCAGATCGTGGCCGAGATCGGCAAGCCCAAGTTCGAGTACGAGCACGCCGACTTCAATCAGGAGCTGTTTGACGACATCGTCGCCAACTTCCTGGACGAGGCCAAGGCCGCCATGGACACCGACGATAAGAACGTGCGCGAGCAGCGCTGGAACGCCATGATCGACCACTGGCACGACAAATACCTGGAGCAGTACCCCGACATGGACAAGTACCTGGAGGAGTTCACCTACAAGTTCCAGAAGAAGATCGTGAAGGCCTGGCTGCTGGAGGGCCACCGGGTGGACGGCCGCGCCAAGAACGAGATCCGGCCCCTGGCCGCCGAGGTGGGCGTGCTGCCCCGGGTTCACGGCTCGGGCCTCTTTACCCGCGGCCAAACCCAGGTTTTGTCCGTGTGTACCCTGAACACCCTGTCCGCCGCCCAGAAGCTGGACACCATCTGGGAGGAGACCGAGAAGCGGTATATGCACCACTACAACTTCCCCGGCTATTCCGTGGGGGAGGCCCGGGGGGCCCGCTCCGTCAACCGCCGGGAGAAGGGCCACGGCGCCCTGGCCGAGCGCGCCCTGGAGCCGGTGATCCCCTCTGAGGAGGAGTTCCCCTACGCCATCCGGGTGGTGTCCGAGGTGCTCAGCTCCAACGGCTCCACCTCCCAGGGCTCCATCTGCGGCTCCACCCTGGCCCTCATGGACGCCGGCGTGCCCATCAAGGCCCCCGTGGCCGGCATCTCCTGCGGCCTCATCCAGGACGACGACGGCGGCTTCACCACCTTCATCGACATCCAGGGCGTGGAGGACTTCCACGGCGAGATGGACTTCAAGGTGGCGGGCACCAAGAAGGGCATCACCGCCATCCAGATGGATCTGAAGAACGACGGCCTGTCCCACGCCATCATTAAGGAGGCGCTGGACATCACCCGGGACGCCCGCTATGCCATCCTGGACGAGATCATGCTGCCCTGCATCGCCGCGCCCCGGCCCGAGGTGAGCAAGTACGCCCCCAAGATGATCACCGTGAAGATCGACCCGGATAAGATCCGGGAGGTCATCGGCAAGGGCGGCTCCGTGATCCAGAAGATCACCGCCGAGTCCGGCGCCCAGATCGACATCGAGGAGGACGGCACCATCCACATCGCCTCCCCCGACGCCGCCTCCTGCGACGCCGCCAAGAAGATGATCGACACCATCGTGTTCGTCCCCCAGGTGGGCGAGCTGTACTACGGCAAGGTGGTGCGCATCCTCCAGTTCGGCGCCTTCGTGGAGCTGGCCCCCGGCAAGGACGGCATGGTCCACATCTCCAAGCTGGCCAACCACCGGGTGGCCAAGGTGGAGGACGTGATCAACATCGGCGACATGATCTGGGTCAAGGTCACCGACATCGACGAGAAGGGCCGGGTGAACCTGTCCTACAAGGACGCCCTCCGGGAGATCGAGGAGAAGAAGGCCCGGGGCGAACAGGTGAAGTGATCTGGCGCGTTTGCGCTGAAAAATCTCAGAACAGGGGGCGGCGTTTGCCGCCCCCTGTCCATTTTCAGGAGGAATTGCCATGCTGTACTTACAAAAGGCCGCCCTCACCGACGGGCGGGAGGTATACGAAATGCTCCAGCGCATCCCGCCGGAAAACGGGTTTTTGAACAGTTGCTATCAGATGGACTGGGCGGAATTCCCCAACTGGCTGGCCAAGCGCGTGAATATGGCCCAGGGCATCGGTTTAGAGGACTGGCAGGTTCCCTCTACTACCTACTGGCTCATGGACGACGGCATTCCCGTAGCCATGGGCAGCCTGCGTCACCGGCTTACCGACGTTTTACGGGAACGCGGCGGCCACATCGGCTACGCCGTGGACAGCGCAAAACAGGGCCGGGGCTACGGCAAGGCCCTGCTGGGGCTGATGATCCAGGAGGCCCGGCGGATGGGCATCACGGAGGAACTGCTGGTGACCATCCACCCGGACAACACCGCCTCCCGGCGGGTGGCGGAGGCCAACGGGGGAGAGCTGCGCCGGGAGACGGCGGAGCGGGTATATTACTGGTTTGCGTAGAACCGTGACCATCACAGATTTCACGGCGCCTCCAACGAGAAACGCGCAGGGAACCGCCTCCCTGCGCGTTAGTCATATTGAGGAGAAACCCAGGTGCCAACCGTGGGAACTGCCTGGGGGTGTCCCCACACACGGGCGGCAGCACCAATGGGGGAGAAGCCAGTCCAGATCCTGCGCGCCGGTCACTCTCCCACAACGTTTTCCAAGGGAGAAAGGGGGTACATAGGGGCATAGCCCCTATGCGCGCTCTTTGGTTACTTTCTCTCGCGTGAGAGAAAGTAACCCCCCCGCGGAGCGGCGCCCCCGGCGCTTCCACCAGGGCTGGGGGGCCTCCTCCCGGTCGGGCAGCTCAATGAGGTACTTGCCGAAGGCGTTCACCACCGTGGTGTCCCCATACTGCCGCAGCCGCGGCTGTGTGGGGACGTACTGCAAATGGACGTGCCCATAGCAGTGGTACAGGGGATGATACCGATCCAGCAGCTCCCGGAAGCAGGCAAACCCCCGGTGGCAGTGATCCTCCATGTCCCCCAGCCCCTGGGCGGGGGCGTGGGTGAGCAGAATGTCCACCCCGCCCCGGCGCAGTCCGGCCCTCAACCGGGCAATCCGCCGCTTCATCCCCCGCTCTGTGTACTGGTGGGGGCCCCGGCTGTACTCGATGCTCCCCCCCAGGCCCAGAATCCGGTAGCCCCGGAAGGTGACGATCTCCCCGTCGATGCAGTCACAGCCCTCCGGCGGGTTCTGATCGTATTTGACGTCGTGGTTGCCGTGGACGTAAAACAGGGGGATATTGCCCATGGTCACCAGAAAGCTGAGGTAGCTGGCGGGCAGATCCCCGCAGGATAAAATGGCGTCCGCCCCGCCCAGCTTCTCCTTGGTAAAATAGTCCCAGAGGCCGGGGTCGGCGGCGTCCGAGATCACCAGCAGCTTCAAAGGCTCGCCTCCTCCGGCGGGATCTGCTCCCGGTGGACGCCCAGGCGGCGGACGGTGGGCCGGGCCACGGGGAGCAGCTCCTCGTAGGCGGGCAGGGAACCGTCCACCCGGTCGCACAGCCAGTCCATCTTCAGGATCTCCTCCATGGACAGGGGGCGGCTTCCGTCGTTGATGAGCTGCCCGTCCTGGGCGGTGATCCGCCGCTGGAAGGGCTGGATGGCCCCAGCCTGGATGCCGGTCTGGAGGATGCGGGCCAGCTCCCGGACGCCGTCGGGCAGGTCGTCGCTGTACCGCAGATCCACCACGCCGCTGTTCATCCCCCACCAGAAGTTGAGGGCCCGTTCGCTGTCCCCCGCCAGGGGGATCCGACGGGGATCCTGGAGGAACTCCCGCACCATGCGCACGTAGAACTCCCCCCACAGCCAGCTGGGGGAGGCCAGCAGCTTCAGCTTGCCGTCGTCGCCCAGGCGGGCCAGCCCCTGGGCCCCCTCGGGCTGCTCCGCGATGTGATCCCGGTCGCTCACCAGCCGGATGCCCTGCCGCCGGAAGTCCTCCATATAATCCCCGGGCAGGCAGTGCCAGCGCAGATCGATCCGGGCGTCCGGATTGGTGAGGGTGGCCCCCAGGGCGAAGGCGTTGATGCTGGCGGGCACACCCAGGATGGGGTAGCTGCCCACGTAGCCAATCCGACCGTTTTTGCACAGCGCCCCGGCGATGGCCCCGGTGATGAACTTGGCCTCATACACCCGGCAGTAGTAGGCCTTCACGTTCACGTAGGGCTGGTCGATGGAGCAATTCAAAAAGCGCACCTTGGGGTACTTCACCGCCACCCGCAGGGTGGCGTCGATGAGGGCCACGGAGGTGGTGAAGATGAGCTCCGCCCCGGCGGCCACCGCCTCCTCCACCACCGCCTCCGCCCCCTGGGGATCCACGTCGTAGTAGCAGGCAGTGGTGACGCTGTCCGCCAGCGTCTCGTCCAGGTACTCCCGGCCCCTGTCGTGGGAGGCCGTCCAGGCGCTGGTCTGAGGGTTCTTCTGGAACAGGAAGGCGCAGCGCAGCTTCCGCCGGGTGAAGGGCAGCAGCCCTGCCGCCGCGGAGGTCTTTTTCTCCTCCCCCATGGGGGCCAGGCTGACGGCGATGGGCTGCTCGTCAGTGTAGACGCACAGCTCCTTCCACACGGCGGACAGGGTCTGGCGGTAGCCCTCCGCCTCCATCTCCAAAAACTCCATCCCGGAGTGGAAGCTGAGCCAGCGCAGCAGGGCGTCCCCGGCGGTGAGCCCCAGCCCGCCGCCGCCTAAACGGTAGAAGCAGTCCCGGAAGGAGAAGTAGTGCCGCTTAAACTTGCGCTGGAACTCCTCCGGCCACGGCTCGTCCTTCCGGAAACCGAAGGCGGCCTGGAGGGCGGCGTAGCCACCCAGCTCGGTGAAGTGGACGCCCCAGCACTTAGAGCAGCGGAAGAAGTCCAGGAACTCCTTATAGATTTTGACGGTGATGTCGTCCGTCTGCTCGGGCATGAGGCGGATCACCTCCGCCCGGATGGTGGCGGAGCCCAGGGATTTCAGCACGCTGACCCGCTTGTTGCCCTCCTCCACGTAGAACCGGCCCAGGTACTCGTAGCATTTGATGGGGTCGTGGATGCCCTCGCTGAGCTGGGCGGCGCACAGGTTGATCCATTTCCCGGCGAACTCCGTCTCCGGCTCCAGCAGCGGGAAGAAGCTGGGGGAGAAGGAATTGCACCGGGCATCCTGGGTGGAGCCCACGATCAAATAGATGGGGATCTCCATGGCCCCCAGGGCCACCTGGGACAGGGGCTTCTGGCGCACCTGCTGGAGGGATTGGATATAGGGGTAGCGCCCCCGGTGGACGCAGTTCTTGTATTCCTTCTGGCCCTGCTTCAGGGCCGCGGCATAGTATTGCTGGGCTTCAGCGCTTGGCATTCAAATTCTCCTTTCATTGGCAGGGTTGCTCCCTGCCGGGGGCGTTCCGTTGCCCGGTTCCAAGGCCCCGAGGGGCCCTGCCGGGGGTGTTCCTTTCTGCTCGTGCAGAAAGGAACCGAAAGACACGCTTAGGGGGAGGCCCGCCGGTTCGGCTCCGGGCCGAAGGGCGGCCCTGCGCTCACAGGCGGGCCTCCCCCTAAGAACCCCCTTTTTACGGGGGGAGTCAGATCGGGGGATGGGTGGATACCCTTCCGGCGCGGTGGGGATACGGACGCGGATCCCCCTGTCGCCGCTGCCGCTGAGTGTGTGGGTACTGTTTGTGGGTGGGATCCATATTCTGTGCGCCTGGGTGTGCGGGGGTGCGGTGCAAGTGCTATTTTGGCTCGTCCGTTCGGCCCAAAAGATAATCAGTTGTTACGTCGTAATAATCCGCCAGTGCCATTAGCTTTTCATATTCCGGACGGTGTTCGCCGCTTTCATAGTATTGGTATGCCCGCAGCTTCAAGCCCAAATATTCCGCCACTTGGCTTTGGGTTATGCCCTTTTTTCCACGCAGCTCCCGTAAGCGCTCTGCAAGTTTCACTTTTTTTGCTCTCCCTCTTGACGCGCAACAACTATGCATATATAATATACGCATATCTCATGCATATTCAACTATTTTAATGCAAAGGATTGACAGCTATGACCGCGTTAGTGGACACTTTTTATCGTTGTGTGAGTAAAGCGATTGTGGAGGAGCTTTTAGCGGAGGACGGCGAATACCTTGTCCGCACAAGCCGTCAGGACGACGAGGTCAAGCGTCTGCTTGGAACCTTTAACCATGACACCGCGTCGCTGATAGACAACCTGCTGGTGGAGCAACTCGCCATCGGGGAGCTGCGGGAATCCGCCTATTTCCGCGCCGGCTTCCGTCTCGCCCTGGAGCTGACCCGTTAAACCCCCGCACCCCCCAGGCGCCAATCGTGGGAACCGCCTGTGACAGTACCCACACACGGGCGGCAGCACCAATGGGGGAGAAGCCAGTCCAGATCCTGCGCGCCGGTCACTCCCCCGCCACTCGAAATCGGCGTGCCCTTGACCTTAAACGGGGGTTCTTAGGGGGAAAGCCGACTGTGGAGATGGCCCGCCCTTTGGGCCGTCTCCACTCGGAGGCGTCCCCCTAAGCG